>VGNF01000001.1 GCA_016866195.1 Chloroflexota bacterium
CCCCAGGGACGAGCCGCCGCGGATCAACGGATCCAGCGCAGGCTGGTCTGGCGTCTCGTTCAGGTCGCCGAGCACCGCAAGGTATTCGTACCCGGCATTCATGTATTGGTCATAGATCTCACGTACGCGCCTGGCCTGCCGCAAACGCTTCGCGGCCGCCGCCTTGGCATCGCCGTAACCCTTGCTCTTGAAGTGATTGATCAGCAACAGCAGGGTGTTTCCCTTTGCAGTGCGGATCTCATACTCGGCGCAATCGCGGCTGAAGATCACACCCTTCTCGTCGACATCATCCACATGGCTGAGCAACCGCTGGATGGTGAAGCCGGGCCGGGTCAGGATGCCGACATCGATGCCGCGCTTGTCGTTTCCATCGATCAACATCACATGTTCATAGACCTTTTGGGAGACCTTCGGGAGGACGGCTTCGTTGAAGTCCTTGAGCAGGATGCGATTTTCCGCCTCTACCACCGAAAGCACGTCGGCATCCAGCAGGTCGATCACCCGGCCGATGTTCTGGCTGGCCGCCTCGGTGACAGGTTCGCGGGCCAGGTCGAACCAGCCGATCCATTCGCCGCGGCCGCCGGCGGCGATCTCAGCCGGCTTGTTCTTCGGCCGGCGGATGAACTCACCTCGGATCTCGCGCAGGATGATGTATTTGCTCTCGCCGGTCGTGAGCAGTCCCTTGTGCCGCTTCATGATCTCGATCAGGCGGGTCTTGATCGGCTCGGTGTAGATCTCGGACTGGATCAGGTCGTTCAGTTTGGCGAAATCTTCCAGAATCGGGCGGCCTTCAGCCCAGGTGGCGAAGTTCATCGCCCTCGCCCGCTCGAACATGTTCTCGACGTTAAAAGTGGCCAGACGCATCACGACCTCCCGTGGATAAAGCGGAACAAAAGGCCTTGTTCTTGAAGTATAGCATGCTCCTCAGGCCTGAAGTAACAACCGTGCCCCCACGATTACCAACAGGATCAGTACCATCCGCTTGAACAACGCGGGGCTGACCCATCGATCCAGCCATTGACCGGCAAGAAAACCGAGCAGCATGGCAGAGAGCGACCACGGCAGCAGGAGCCTGACCTCGGTGGAGAAATTCCCTCCCGCCAGATGACTGGTTACCACCATGACGCTGTTGATGACGAAGAAGCCTGAGAGGTTGCTCTTGAACTCCTGTGCGCTCCAGCGGCGGCAGTTTCCATAGATGACGGCCGGCGGTCCCGCCGTGTTGTACGCGCCGCCCAGCATCCCGCTGACCAGACCCGCTGCCCATGCCCAGAGCGGATGGGACAGCTCCGGCAGGTGGAACCCAACCAGGGCATAGAGGGCATATCCGCAGATGACCGCTCCAAGCACAGACAGCGCGATGCTTTCATTAATATGACCCAGGAGATACACCCCCAGCGGTGCGCCAAGCAAGGCGGCGGCCAGCATTCGCCAGACGGCATCCACGCGGATCGAATCGCGGTAACGCATGACCATCAGCGCCTCCAGGCACAAAAAGGTACCGGCCACGAGCGGCGCGGTGATCCTGATCCCCAACAAGGGGGGCAGAAGCGCCATGGTCACCAATGCGCTCCCGAAGCCGGTCAGGCTTTGGGTGAATGCACCCAGGAATACGATAAAGAAGATGAGGGGATCCAACCCGTACAGTATACACGCCTCCAGGCCGGGCTTTTAAGGTCTCCTTGTCTCATGCAGGGCAGGGTCGGAACAGATGGCGGGGAAAAAACCGACCGCCCCGGGTTGGTCCTGCGGGGCGGTTCAAGCACAGGCCAGAGAGAAATACAAGTTAGATGAAAATGATTTGTGCGCCTTCGGTCATGTCGATGAAATCGCTGGCGGTGACCACGCTTTCGATGCACGGCAGGAAGTCTTCCTTCTTGATGCCGAACATGTCCACGGTCATTTTGCAGCCGTACATCTTGGCGCCGCCATCCGAGAGCATTTGAAGATATTCGCGGACAGGGGGAACGCCGAGCGCCTTCATCTTCGTTTTCATGAACCAACTGGCAAAGGCGGTCATGCCGGGGATGATGCCCATGATGTTTGGGATGCCGAGGTTGCCGGTCGGCAGTCCCATCATGCTCATCTTGAAACTGGTATTGGCCACAGGTGCGATCTCCAGACGGTCAACGCGTTTCTTGGTGACGAGGTCAAGTCCCCAAAATGTGAAAAACAAGGTTACGTCAATGCCGTTGCCGAGGGCGGCCCAGCCCATGATCAGAGCCGGATAGGCCATGTCCAAATCGCCCTTCGAGCAAATGAATGCGATCTTGCGGTTTGCTTCAGCCATGTCAATTCTCCTTTTTCATTCAGCTCCCCAAAGGTATGTCCGGGGATGGTCTGGATT
The DNA here is from genome assembly GCA_016866195.1 of Chloroflexota bacterium. Lineage (GTDB taxonomy): Bacteria > Chloroflexota > Anaerolineae > Anaerolineales > Villigracilaceae > VGNF01. The sequence continues at coordinate 2,348 of VGNF01000001.1, forward strand.
ACACACAACCCTCAGGCTTTCCGAGGCCGGCGATTTTCGCCACCTTCTTGGCGGGACCTTTTGGGAACAGGGCGAACAGATCCTTGGTGGAGATGCCTGTGCCGGTCGTGATCTGGCGCAGGGTGGGGGATTTGCCGGAAGCCAGCCCGGCCTGGCGGCAGAAATCGATGATCTTCCAGTGCTCGGGCGTGAGGGTTTCAAGGCCCTCCTGTTTGGCCAGCACCTCGGCGATTTCCTTCGTCCACTGGCTGGGATCGGTCATAAAGCCTTCCTCGTTGAAGGCGATGGCAGTGAGATCAGCTAACATGTTTGTTTCTCCTTTTTGATAATGCTGTGAAGTGACCAGACTAGTCACCGATGGCCTTGAGTAAATTCAGCGAGCGGTATAACCCGCGGCGGGTTTTGGGATCGAAGGCGGCGCGCAGCAGGTCGAGCATTGTGACCTTTTCAGGCGGCTCCGCCTTCAATGCGTCCGCGACGCGAATACCCAGGGATTCAACATCCTCAGGCTTGTAGTCGTGGACGAGGCGGTCGGCAACTTTGATTCCAGCGCGGGCCAATCCAAAATATCCTTTGCGTTCGAGTCGGTCGAGTTCCATCGTCGCCTGATGAAAGATGCGTTTTCCCATCTGCTGACCTTCCTCGGCCAGCTCGGCGACGGCTTCCAGCTGATCGAGCAGTCCGACCAGCAGGCGCGTGTCCCGCAGCACCCGTTTGACGAGGAATAGCAGGTCGCCCAATTCGAAGTCGTTCCCGATTTCCGCCAGCTCATCGATCGACAGCTTGATGACGTGGTTGACCACGGGGATGGCGTCGTCCATCAATTCCTTCATGCCCTCCTGATCCTTGCGCTGCGCCTCGAACTGCGCGGTCAGATAATCGAGCTTTTGGTTCAGTATGGCGAGATCGTTTTCCATACGCCTCCTATTTCCACTTGCCGGCCATGGACATCTGCGATTCGAAGGGCATCTCGCCGCCCTTGAGCAGCACGTTCCAATAGACCCATTTGAACATCATCTTGCCCCAGTGGTTGGCGGGGGATTCCTTGAGCAGGGAGAAGGGTCCAAACCCGGGCAGCGGGAACATGCCGGGCAGGGGTTCGACATCATAGTTGAAATCGATCAGCACGCCCTTGTCGTTGCCGGATTCGATGAAACAGTTGGCATGACCGTCGAACTTGGGAAGCGGCTCGAGCCCCTCCATGTGGCGCAGGATGTTTTCCACGACCACCTCCAGCATGAAGTGCGCCACCGACCCGGCCTTCGAAGCCGGCGCGTTGCTGGCATCGCCGATCAGCCAGACGTTCTCCCACTTGAGGCTTTGCATGGTGTTCTTATTCACCGGCACGAAATTCAACTCATCCCCCATGCCCGAGGCGGCGATCACCTCCGCGCCCATGTTGGTCGGGATCGTGATGAACAGATCGTAGGGGATCTCCCGTTCGTCGTACGAGCGGATCACCTGCCTGGCGTTATCCACCTCCATGATCGAATACTCGGTCTCGAGGCGGATGCCGCGGTCCTCCAGCATGTTCCCGAGGATGGAGGAGGCGCGCGGTTTGGTAAAGGCGCCGGGCAGAGGCGTGACAAAGGTGATCTCCACTTTGTCGCGCATGCCGCGCTGCTTGAAGAACCAGTCCGCCAGGAAGAGGAATTCGAGGGGCGCCACCGGGCATTTGATCGGCATCTCAGCCACGTTGAGCACCAGCCTCCCGCCCTTCCAGAATTTGAGGTGACGCGCCAGGGCGGCAGCGCCTTCGGGCGTGTAAAAGTCGAAAATGTTCCTGCGCCAGCCGCCATCCATCAAACCGGGCAATTGTTCCGGGCGGATGAAGCTGCCCGTGGCAATGACGAGGTAGTCGTAATGAATCGAGCGGTTGCCGGCCAGCCGCACCCGGTTCTGATCCGGCTCGATCCGCTCGATATCGCTGAAGATCATCTCCACTGAAGGGGGCAGGAAATTTCGCTTGGGCTTGACCACATCGGAAGGGGAATAGATCCCGAAAGGGATGAACAGGAATCCCGGCTGGTAATAATGGTTCTCGTCCTTGTCCACCACCACCACACGCCATTCCTGCGGGTCCAGCGCGGCGGACATTTTGTTGGCGACCATCGTACCGCCTGTACCGCCTCCGAGGATGAGAAGGGTTTTCATGGAATTGGCTCCTGTCTGCGTCCTAGGAAAGCGCGGTCATTAATTCGGCGCGCTTCGCCAGATTGTCGTGCATGACCGCACGCAGCAGGTCCAAAGCCTGGATCAGGCGTTGATCCGCCAGGCTGTATATCATCACCGTGCCGTGCCTTTCGGTGGTCACCATGCCGCGCTCGCGCAGGACTTTGAGGTGCCGCGAGACGAGTGGTTGGGGCATCTTCAGTTCAGTATGGAGTTCGGTGACATTTCGCGTTCCTTGCGACAGGGCGTACAGGATCAGGATACGGTTCGGGTCGGCCAGCCCGGCGCAGATCTCGGCATGCAACTGCAGGACCTCGGCCTCTAATGTGGAATTCATGGGGTGCAACTCCTTGGCGGATATACGTATATTTGGATAATCTTGTGAAAATTTTAACAATCAATAACGGGGAAAGGCAGTATTATCCATCATCAACTGACCATGATGAAAGTAACTAGATATTCATTATCTATTTGGTCGTATGACGATTCTAACTGGTTTTCCCCTATTATTATGTGCGCGCCCGCTTTGTCAGATCTTGTTGCGCGTACAGCGCCATCGGACTGATGGGCAGTTGCGAATCTTCATCATACCGATCTCGAACTCGTCGAAGGGCAGTATAGATGGGTGCGCTCGCCGCCATCCCTGCGTCAGCCGGTCGCCTAATCCGTTGTAGCTGTTCGAGACCATGGTCATTCGGTTGGCGGAATCCCTTTGCTTCACTCAGGGTAAACTCCGGCATAGGTATTCGCCCCATCGTTGAGCAAGTTGCCGTTGTTGTCTCATGTGTAATTGACGGAGTCCACGCTTGCCAGGCGATTGGCATTATCGTACACATACTCGTGAGATTCGTTGTGAGTTTGCTCGGTAAGTAACAATGGCTAGGGGTTTAAAATCTTATAGTCGTCCGAGTAAGCATTTATTTCGATCTCAAAAATTCTGGTTGGAGGCAATTCATAAGAGACACTCCAACCAGGATAAGGATAGGGGCCTAGGGAGAGGTTGATTCTGCATTGATTCCCAACAGAGATTCGCGCCTTACTTCCGCCATTATCTTCTGCCAGCTGAAGGACATCCTCAGTGGTTAATAATAGTTTTTCTAAATCAATATTTGCCCACTTAAGAAACAGTGATCGATCGTATCCATTTCCTTCGCCCCACTCGCCCTCACCAACACGTGGATAAATCCCTATTTGGTGTACACTATATTTTTGCAATGATGTCAGCTTGTAGTATGTAATAACCACAATATCGAATCCAATCTCATCGCTGCATTCTCCGTAGAATGACATGCTGTGTAGACTCCAGTCATCTAATGATTCTTCCCAAATATGCTGATGAAGCGCCTTAGCGATCAAAAAATAATCCGCCTGTTTCCATACAAAGGGTGCTTCGTATGTATGCGGTCCGCTCGATTCGTCAATCGGCGAGAAAACATTCTTGTTCTCCTGCCTTAGGGAGTCGAGGATTGTTCTCGAATCAAACTTAATTGTTCCCGAATTACTAAACGAGCTAAATAGAACATCGGGGTATCTGACTTCTTGCCGATCTTTAAGAATGGGGTCGCGCAATATTAAAGGACAAACTGGAATGGCAATAAGCAAGAAAATGGGTATTAGTATTTTGAGCCGCTTGTTCATCATAGTTTATCCTTTGATTAGGTTTTTGATTCGTCTTGTATCTAGACGACTTGGAATATACCATCCTGTGGGGCTTCTCCTGTGTAACTCCAATGCTACACCAAAGAAATAATCGAGTTGTACTCGGGTATCCCAATATCCTTGGAATCCTGCATTCTCAATTCGTTTCTCAAAATACAACTCCCAGTTAATTGGCAGATACTTCGCAGGTCGATACGGATTGCCAGCATATGCTTTAGAAAGGTCTTTCATACCAATTGGATTTAAACCCGGCCCATTTTGCCCTAAAGCAGCAGCGATAAATTTGTCAGTTTCAGTGCAATCAATGCAGAAAGCAAGAACTTGTTGAATCCTTCTTTTCATATACTCAACTGCCCAAGCCGGATCAGTTTGATCATGAGGATCTTCAAGTTTATATACATCGCCAAAATTCTCTCCCGGCCTTAATTCATTAGTTAATTCGTCGCGGGTTTTACACTCCGTGCAACCATCAGCAACACGTATGAAGCATCGCAGACCTGTTCCGCGAACTACAACCTCTCCATTCTCGTCTCGAGTTTCTATTTTCTCGCCATATTCTGTTCCCTTTTGTTTGTCGGCAATTTGTGCAATTCCTTTTCCTGAATATTCATCACCACCAGACCATCCATTGCATTGGACGCCGATACCGGCCGCAGTATATGTATTTAGCAGATCGACATTTTTGGGAGCAACATGCTTCACTACAAAATCCGCTCGTTCTTCACTATTTGGCAAAATTCCACAAGATATGTGCCCTGACGAGTCAGTAAGATTCACGGAATTTGAGTGAACGTAATTCCATCGATTCATGGACAAGGGATTATTGTAATCCCCGCCCGACGTATCCCGCGAAAGGAACCTGCCCACGTCTCCCGAGTAATACCGCGCGCGCAGATACGTCAGCCCATTGGGATCGTTACAATGTCTGAAGCACCGATACGGTTGACTTGAGCGATCCGTTCCAGAAACGCTGGCTGTTACGTCAGACATTGATGCATGGGCTGGCTGAGGATATTCGCGCCCTGGACAGGGAGGACATCCGGCGGGAAATTGACCGATTGGATCTGCCGAAAGAGATCGATAGCCTATGGCGGAGGTATTTGGAGTATCTCGATGCCGGAAACAATTATGGGTTTTGGCACATTAACTCCGCTTCAAAAAGAATGTATGCGTGTACTGGCCAACCTGCCCGACAAGGAGCAATTCTACCTGGCGGGAGGTCCCTTTACCTTGATCCTTTGTGCCTTCGTGGTTGGAATTCCCTACTCGTACGCCAGGCTTTCATTGACGCTGATGCGCGTCGCCCGCCGGGAGGGCACCCAGCTGGCCAGGATCGAAAGCAGGATTACGATCGCCAGCCAGATCCACACGCCGTGATAGGCGGGATGGTATTCCGCCGGGAATTCGATGACCTGACCCAGGGTCAGGACGAAGGCCGGGCCGGCGCTCAAACCGATGGGCAGCGCCAAGATCCAGCTGATCAGCCCCAGCATCAGGCTTTCGCCGGTGAAGACAAACCCAACCTCCCTTGAAGAGGCGCCCACCGCCCGCATCACGCCGATCTCCCGCCGCCGTTCGATGACGTTGATCGAAAGCGTGCCGGAGAGCCCCATGCTGCCGACGATCGCCATCAGGACCGTCATGAACATCAAAAGCTGGGTCAATATGCTGAACTGCGCGCTGGCATTGGCGCGGCTTTCGGCGGCGACGTCGGAATAACCGATCTCAATTCCCCTCCCCTTGAAGTATTCGATCAGGTCCGCCTCGATTGCCTTCTGGGTCGCCAGGCTTTGATCCGTGCCCTGGACCATGGCCACCGCGGCCTTGCCCACGTTCCGCAAAGCCAGGTTGAGCGTTTCGATGTTGGCAAAAGCCGTATTCTGGTCGCGTCCGTTCAGGTCGAAGACCAGCCCGACGATGGTCCAGCGGGTTTCGCCGACCTCGGGGAAATCGATGATGAGCTCGTCGCCCACGCCCACCCCCATTTTCCCCGCCAGCTTCTGGTTGAGCAGGATCGCCTCTCCGTCCGCCGAATGGAGCATCCGCCCGGCGGTGATCTCCGGTTTGAAGATGGGCGATTCGGAAGGGACGCCGCGCACGAAGACCTCGTACTCGCTGCCGGGTCCGCTGGTGCCGGGGATCTTCGTGTTCGCGGTGCGGAACACCCACATCTCGGCATTCTTCACGTTCGGGCGCGATTCGATCATCGGAATGACCTCATCGATCCGCTGACGCTGCTCGAAATCGATCTCCACTTCGTACCCGAATCCGGCGAAGATGCTGTCGATGGTCTGCTCGAAGGAGTGCTGGGTGTTGAGAATCATGATGAAGAACGCGCCGGAGACGGTCAGGGTTAATAAGGTGAGCACCACCCGCCCGGGCCGCCGGAACGTGTTTCGCAGCGAGAGGGCAGCCAGGACCGGCAGGCCGCGGATGCCGGAGATCAGGCGGTCGATGAATCGCCTCCCGTATTGCCCGCGCCCCAACCCGGTCTGGCTGATGGCGCGCGCCGCGGGGACGGCCACCCCCTGCAGGACCGGGGCAAGGCCCGCCAGCAGGGGAGTCAGCAATCCCACCAGGGCCTGCAGGAGAAATACATTCGGCAGGATTTCAAAGGCGGGAATGGGAACGTTCAACAAGTACAGCATCCACCGCGCCAGGGCGTTCCCGGCGTACGCGCCGATCGGGACGGCGATCACCAAACTCAGGAAGCCGTAGACGAAGATGGCTGAAAGGTACATCGTGGTGATCTGGTTGCGGGTGGTGCCGATGGCTTTCATGATCCCGATCTGGGGGATCTGCTGGGCGATCAGGGCATTGATGGTGTTGATCACCAGCATGACGCTCAACCCAAGCGAGGCCACCGCCATGACAGTCAGCACCATCCCGACGCCGTTGATCATATCCTGCAGGAAATGCTCCTCGGGATGCAGGATCTCCGAATACGCCACGGAGGCACCCTGGGGTTCCAGTTTGTCGTTGATGTCGTCGATCGCCTGCTGGACGTTCGCCTCGCTGTATTCCGGGACCGTGATCTGCAGCACGTTAAAACCGTAATACCCCGCGATGCGGGTGAAATCATCCTGGGTGACGTAAAAAGCCGCATTCTGGCCGAACGGCTTGGGGAACTCCCACGGATTGCGCAGGGTCCCATCGACGGTGTACGCGCGGGGATGTTCGTTGATCTCGAAGTACACCGTTCCCCCGATGCCGGGCGCATGGAAAGAGTCGATGTGGGCGACTTCCACACCGACCCTTTTCTTATCGGGCCAGGTTCCGTCCAACAGGGTCATCCGATCGTAGGTCTGGTGCTCCCCATCAGTGTAGGCGATGAGGCGCCCATCCTGCCAATCGTCGCTGAGGGAAGCCTTCCAATGAATGTTGGAATCCGAATAGCCCTCGATTCCATCCACGCCGGGAAGCCGTTCCAGGCTTCGGATCATGTCCTCATCCACGACGCCCCGCAGCCACAGGATGGCATGAGCCGGGTTGCTTTCCACATGCGATTCCGCCATCTGCCCGATCACGAGCGAATTGCCCGATACCACCATGCCCACAGACATCACCCCCACGGAAATGCTCATGATCACCATGGAGGTACGGCTCTTGTTCCTCCACAGGTCGCGCCAGACCTTTCGAAATGCCATGTTCATTTGTGACCGTTCCCGTTGTGGCCGTTCCCATTATCGAACAGGTCCCCGTCCAGCACTTCCACCACGCGCGGGATTCGACCGGCCAGGCCCAGATCGTGGGTCACCATCATGAAGGTCTTGCCATCCTTGACGAGATCCTCGAACAGGTAGAAGACCTTGTCCGCGGATTTGCTGTCCAGGTTGCCGGTGGGTTCGTCGCCCATGACCAGCGCAGGGTCGTTGGCCAATGCGCGGGCGATGGCCGCCCGCTGCTGCTGCCCGCCGGAGAGGGTGTTGGGGAGTTTGTGCGCCTGATCCGCCAGCCCCACATGATCGAGCAGCTGCATGGCCCGTTCGGCGCGCTCGCGCGGCTTCCAGACCCGGCTGCATTCCATCGGAAGAATGATGTTCTCCAGCACGGTCAGGGTGGGAAGCAATTGAAAGAATTGGAAGATGACACCCACCCCTTTACCCCGCCAGCGGGCGAGCTGGTTTTCATCTAAATCATTAAGACGCGTGCCGGCGACGAAGACATCTCCGCGGGTGGGACGGTCGATGCCGGTGATCATATTGATCAGGGTGGATTTCCCGCTCCCGGAGGGTCCGCGCACCCCGACAAATTCCCCCGCATACACCTTGAGGGTGACTTTCTTCAACGCCTCGATCGGTCCGGCCGGACCGTCGAAGGTCTTGTTCACTTCCTGAAGATCGACAATGGCATTTCCGTTCATGGCTTGCTCCTGTAAAAGGTGTCTGAAGTACTTACGGGAGGGTTTCGGCAAGGTTGCACGATAAAAGTGCCTCTTCATTTTAAAGGAAACAAGCGGCGGTGAAATCCCCTGCCTGTCGGACATTCCCCCCTCTTTGTGGGGGTGGACACCCCACAATTTTCGTACGTGGGAATACACCGGGAACAGGACCATGTTCAATTTCAGAGGCAATCCGGGCTGGCATGGGCGGGAAAAGCGGGTGGGGATATTACAGCGAAATGCTGATCTTGCGTGAGGAGGGCAGGTGCCTTTTATGGCGGGCGAGATAGAAAAACGGGACGATGATCTCCGACCATCGTCCCGCATGGCAATCCAGTTTGCTTTACCAGCTAACATTTGATCTCATAGGTCGCGCTGGCAAGCGTAAGTCCCTTGGTCTCGAGAGTAACGGTATGCACCCCGTCGATCACCTGCGGAGTGAAACTGGACGATATCTGCCCGATATCGGCGCGCGGGAAATACAGGTTTTTCTTCTTCTGCTCGCCGGCTGTATCATCCCAAAACCAGACCGTGATCTCGAGTTCACCGTCGGTGTGGATGAACGCCCAGGCCGTCACCGACTGGATCGGCCCGACGCAGCCCGGCACTTCGATCACATCCGGATCCACCCCCATGTCGATGCGGGTGATCGAAGGCTCGGGCGTGGGATAGATCAGCGGCGCTGGTGAAGCCGCGATCTTCGGCACGTTGTTGACGTTCCCTGTGACCTTGGCGAACTCAGCCGAGATCCAGCAAAAACCCCCGGGCTGGACGGGATTCTTCACATACCACCAGGCGCCATCCTCGCTCTGGCCGGCGATCTCGACTCCTTGATCCGGGGGCAGCACGGTCACAACCTGCCAGGCCTTATGCGGACCCGTTCGGCAGTTAAGCGCCACGCCGGCAGGGATTGCCTGCGCACCTGTCAACACGGGCAGCCCGGGAAGCACAGGACCCGCGGGAACCGCGGGAAGTGTGATCGTGACCAGCGGGTTCTGCGGCGGCGGCAGGGGAATGGTGGTATTCGTGGGTCCGGCTTCGAGCGGTGCGGACGTGATTACAACCGCCTCCGCGGGCGGCAGAGCTTCCGCAGCCGTCGGCGTGGTCCCTGCCGTACAGGCAGCGATGAAGATGCAGGTGATGGATAGACCAATCAGGGCTCGGTTTCTCATCATGCCTCCTTCCACCTACTCTCTCATCTTACACCATCTGCAGCGAGTTTGGGACAGGCCGTTGGTACCTGTCCGTTGACTGCCGCCTTCCGGATCAGGTGATTTTTTTCTTCAACTCCTGCGGATCCAGGTACATCTCCACATAGCCGCAGGCCGGGCAGGCGCGCGCGGTGCTGATCTTCGTCACCACCCGCAGCATTCCGGTCTGTTGTTTCGATACGTATCCGGAAGAGCCGCTGCCGGACCAACTCATAGAGCCTTCATCCATCGGTTCCTTGCATTTGGGGCAGGGTTGGGCCTTCATTACTAATCTCCTTTGATAACGATAAACAGGGCGCCGGTTGTTTGCCGATTATAAGGGGACATTCCCGATTCCGGCATAGCTGAGCAGCGCCAATCTGTCATCCGTTTGGTGGATGGTCTCTCCCGCCTCGTGCAGGTACACTTCGATAATAACTAACACCAGGAGGAGCAAGAAGATGATGAAGAAATGCCCGGAATGCGGTTCGGGCGAGATCGTCCCGAACCTGATCGTTTTCGCTGACGACTCTGCCAATGGGCTGAATCCGCCCTACGTCAAACTGGTGGAGCCGGAGCCGGTGAAGCGTCCCTTCGTCTGGGTACCGAAGCATGTCGCCAGCGGCTTCCGTGCCGCGGTCTGCGGCGCGTGCGGCCACACCGAATTTTACACAAACCGCCACGCCGAGATCCTGGAGGCGCACAGGAAGGGATATACCAGCCAGACCTGTTCGTTGAACGTCATACCCATTCCATGAATCGAAATAATGGTTGGGCAAAGGATTGCGCGTGACCTGTTCGGTACCAGATCAAGGAATACATAACTCACCTTACGCACTTTTCCGTGACCTTCGCCGTGATTCCCTCCCGACGGCCGTTCGCCCCGCGAGGGCACTGGCCCGAGACGGGGACACACCGTACCTGCACTGCCACGTACGCACGAAGTCCCCGAGCGAAGCGAGTGGGGGTGCGGTGCAAGTGTCACTCCCAGAGTTAACCCTGAGCTTGTCGAAGGGGTCGTTCAGCATGACACTGCGTATGGTGAGTACATAATTCAAAATCCACCTGTTGGATGTAAAATAGGGATGACAGACTGGAGATATCATGAAAACTTCGCGACGCATCAGGTTTCTGACGCTTGTATTCGTCCTGCTGACAGCCTTCGTGTTGCCCGCCTCAGTCCGCGCCGACGACGGCATCGTCTACGGCGAGACGATCCCCGACGGCGTGGTGGTCGATCACGACGTGATCCTGATCGGCCGGAACGTGTCCGTTGCCGGCACGGTGAACGGAAACGTCTTCATCCTCGGCAACCAGGTGCTGGTGACGGGGGACGTGAACGGCAGCCTGATCCTGATCGCGCAGAACGCAGCCGTGGGAGGGAATGTGAGCGGCGCCGTGTATTCGACCGCGCTCACACTCGACCTGCCGCAGGAGGCTTCGCTCGCGCGTGACCTGTACGCGCTTACCGTCAGCCTGACGAGCAAGCCCGAATCACAGATCGAGCGCCACCTGTTCGCACTCGGGCTGGATGCCGGCCTGAACGGGCGGATCGGCGGCGACCTGCACACGGTCATCGGGCCGATCCAGCTGTACAACGGGTTGATGCGCCTGCTCGGATTCGAGGAGTTGACCCTCGAACTGCACTTCGAGATCCCCGAAGGAACCGCTCCCTCCACACAAGGCGGCGGACCGCTCCCGCGCCTGCGCTTGAGGCTGCAGGCCCCGCTCCCCGCATTTGACTGGTCCGCCTGGAGCGTGAACCAGCTGCGCGCGTGGAGTGTGCTGTTCGTCGTCGGCCTGATCATGCTGTGGCTGACGCGCAAGCCGCTCGACGCGACCGCCTCCCCTCTGGCGGCGCGCCCCTGGCGGACCACCGCCCTCGGCCTGCTGGTGCTGGTGGTGACGCTGAACCTGTTCCTTGTGGCGCTGCTTTTGATCGCCTTGATCTTCGCCCTCGGCCTGGGATTGAACGCCCTCGGCTTGTGGCACGTATCCGCAGCCGTGTGGATCCTGGCCTACTCCAGCCTGGCCATTGCTCTCACCTTGTTATGGCTTTTCATTGTATATGGCACCAAGGTGATCGTTTCCTACCATTTCGTCGGCTGGGTATTTGGGAGGTTCAACCTGCAGCGCACCGTCTGGATCGACGTCCTGATCTTGCTGCTCGGCGCGCTGCTGTACACTCTGCTGCGTTCCATCCCCTACGTGGGTTGGGGGATCGGCCTGCTGGTCATCGCGGCCGGCATGGGCGCCGCGTGGACCGCCTGGCGCGAATCCCGCGCACCCACACCCGTGGTTAGACCGGTCCGGGCTGTGAAAAGATGAATTGCTGAGCGGACGTTCTTCTTTAAACGGACAGGGACACAAAGGCGATCTTTGTGTCCCTGTGGATTGCAGGCAGCCCAAATTCTACAGATAGGATTGCCGGTCCCTGCTCGCGACCTCGCTGGTCTGACGGGCTTCGATCATGTTATCCGTCAGGCGGGTCAGCCCGAAAAGGATCAGGGCGGTGACAATGAATGGAATAACGAGACTCATACTTTTCTCCTTGTCTGATAAAGCCATGGTACGCAGTGGATACACTAACTGGACGACTTGGCAGGCGCCATATCTTACACTTGCATGCTTAATGGATGATTAATTCCCGCGGATTTAGTTTCACACTCACCGGCTCCCCATAACCGATACCCGGAATCGGCATCGCGATCACCTCCAAAAGCGAGGGATTCTGGAAATGCCTCCGCTTGGTCTCCGGGTGAGGGTAATACACCCAGCCTTCGTATTCCACTCCGCGAAACACCACCCGGCAACGCGAAAACGAGAAATGTTCGGGCGGGTGCAGATCCGTCCATTCGACTTCTCGAAAGGTGAACTCGGGACGGATCAGCTCAAAGGTCAGGGGCCGGATATCGATGTTGAGCGTGCCGTTGAAAAACCCTTCCAGGTCCAGGCCGCGCGCCTTGAAGATCGGCCGCTGCCGGTCCAGCGACCCGTAGGGATACTCCTTCGAAGGGCCGGAAGCCACGCGATAACCCTGAACGACGCGGCCTTGAACCAATGACCCATCCATGGAACGATTCTAGCCCCGTTTTCTTACCTCGGCGCCTGTCGTTCACACGCGCGGGCGCCTCATGGGCATTCGATCTTGTAGCTCTTCTCGCCAACCTTGTCGTTCGGGCCGGTGACGATCAGCTTTACCCAAAATGACCCGGCGCTTGCGGTCGGATTGATCGTGACCTGGACGTTCTTCGAATCCGCGCCATTGAAGTTTATGCTTTGCGGAGGCAGCGCGCCTCCCTGCTGGGACTCAAAATAGTAGTTGACCTTGGCCGGTCCATTCGTCTCGATCGTGCCTGTGACTTCGATCGGCTTTGCTGGACCGATGCAGCCCGGCAGACTACTCTCCTTCGGATCCAATTTCAAGTCCACCTTGGTTACCGAGGCCGTCGGCGGATTGATCAGCGGCAGGTTGGCCAGGTTGCCAGCCGTGACCGTGACGCTGGCTGCCACCCAGCACGGTGTGCCCGGCGCATCCTTGGTCACCACATACCACCAGGAAGAGTCTCCGTTCCGTCCCTGAATCGCGGCTGTATCACCCACCAGCAGGTATCCGGTGACAATCCACTCCAGGCCCGGACCGAGGCGGCAGTTCACTCCCTTGTCCAACGGCCAGGCAATTGGAATGGTGGGAGTCGCCGTCAATGTGGGAAGCGGCGTCTCCGTAGGCAGGGAGGTGGGGAGGGGCAGCGGTGTATTCGACGGAAAGAACGAAGTCTGGGTCGCCTCCACTTCCGGCGGCTCATTCGATGGCAGGTTGCATGCCGCAAGAGACACGGCAAGCATGAGACACGCAGCGCGTATATATGCCTTCATTGATACTCTCCTCTCTAAGGTTGGGGATGCATGATAACCCGTAATGGAATTGGCAGGCAATGGGAAAATCGGTGGATCGAACCTGGGAGGTGCGTGCAACCCGTTCACAGTCCCCGGCGTATGTCCCCCAGAAGGAGTACCACAATGAAGAAGGAATTCATAGTTGCATTTCTCGCGCTGGGGCTGGCGAGCCTGGCCTGCGGGATCAACATCAATCTGCCCGAGGCACCCGAGCCCGGCCCGCTGGTCATCGACCAAATCTCGTTGGACCCGCCTGCCTCCGGGGAGGCGCGGCTCGAACTGGCCTTCGGTGCAGGGGAATTGAAATTATCCCCCGGCACAAAGGATAAATTGGTGGAGGGCACCGCCACATATAATTATGAAAGATTCAAACCTGTCATCGATGTCGAAGATGGCAGGGTAAAGGTCGGCCTGGACCAGGAGGACTTTGCCAGCATACCTCACCTGCGTGAGCTCCGGAACGAATGGGATTTCAAACTCGGGACCGAACCGATGGAACTGGCGGTCCGCGCCGGCGCCTATGAGGCTTCCTACGAGTTTGGCGGACTGTCGCTCACCGACCTTTCCATCAAAGACGGGGCCGCGGAGGTCGAACTGTCTTTCTCCAAGCCCAACCCCGTCGAAATGACCCTCCTCCATTATGAAAGCGGCGCCTCGAACATTAAAATGGAAGGGTTATCCAATGCCAACTTCAACGCCATGTCCTTCGAAGCCGGCGCCGGCGATTACACACTGGATTTTTCCGGTGAACTCCAGCGCGATGCCGCGGTGACGATCGAAACCGGCTTCGCCAACCTGATCCTGGTGATCCCGGACGGCTTGAGTACAACCGTCACGGTACAAAGCGGCGTATCCAATGTCAACGCCGGACCCGGTTGGGACCAGAATGGGAATCGATACACAAAGGATGGCGAGGGAGCGGAGCTTACGATCATAATCGAAATGGGAGCCGGGAACCTGACTCTCAGCCGTTGAGCGCAAACCATCCAATCGGGCGCGGCAAAGTCCGCGCTCGTTTGATTCGGAGTAGAAGGTCATATTTTATGGGTGACCTCCATCACTTGCCTTGTTCCCAATTGCACAATAAAATCGTGATTGACGGTAAATTTTACCTTTTTACAAGAAAGAGGCTGTATGCAGATCACCCGCCAAGCTGATTACGCCGTGCGTGCCGTACTGCATCTGGCGCGCAACGGGGATCAGCGCACCCCCACCAGTTCAATCGCCGAGGATCAAAAGATCCCCCCGTCGTTCCTCGCCAAGATCATATCCCAGTTGTCGATCGCCGGGTTGCTGCATACTTCCCGCGGCGCCCGCGGGGGCGTGACCCTGGCCCGCGAACCGAAGGACATCACCCTGCTGGAGGTCATCGAAGCCATCGACGGACCCATCCAGTTGAACGAATGCGTGGGCGAAAGCAGCGCCTGCACCTTTGATGAGAACTGTCCCCTGCGTCCGGTATGGTGCGAGGCGCAGGAGGAATTGGTCAACCGGCTGCGGGGCACCAACTTCGCCAGCATGAAAACGAAGGCAGCCTGACGTACGAGATTTCCACGCGGCCTCTCGGCTATAATAGCCGGGAGGCTTTTTCATTTATCTGGCGGAAGGATAAACATCATGCAGAATCGCCGATCGTTCCTGACCATCCTGCTGGTTTTGATGATCACACTGGGTTGTGCCGTTCCGGGGCTCCCCACGATTTCCGACGCCACGCCGGTTGCGCAGGCCGGCCGGCTCGAAACCATGGTAGCCGAAATGGTGGATGCCGCCATCGCCCAAACCCAACAGGCAGCCCCGCCTCCTGTTGAACCCCCTGTTGCCGCGACAGAACTTCCGGCTGCCGCGCCGCAGCTGGATCTCGCCGGTTCGCTCACGCCGCAAAGCGACGGCACCATCCTGTTCAAGGACGAGGCCGCGCGCTACGAATTGAACGTCTCACCCGGCTGGCTGCCCGTCCGTTTGAATCAACAGGAGTATTACGATGCCTTCTCGCTGCCGGCAGCAGCCGACCCCGCCGCACAACGCGCCCTTTCCGGGGTCGCCTCGCTCGATCCGCAAACCTTCCGCCTGTTCATCTTTGACCTGCAGGACGGCCACCTTGTCAACCGCGTCGTCACCAAAATCAGCCTGGAGTGGGATCCGAATGACAGTATTTCCCTTTCGGACGAGACCGGAATACAGGCGATCGCCGAGTCCCTGCCCGCCTCGATCCCCGGCCTGACCGTGACCGATACCTCGGTCATTCAATCCACAAACGGGTTGGCGCTCGGGGTGATCCTTTCCGAATTCCCCGGTAAGAATTTCGATGAGGCGGACGTGGTGCTCTACCAAAAACAGGTTCACTTGAACCTGCCGCTTGGTACGCTGGCGCTCACCTTCACCACCGAGACCAACTTCAAGGATGCCACCCTGCCCTTCTTCGATGCGATGGTGGATACGTTGAAAATCGAAAGCAGTCAGTGAATCTACAGGAGAAAAGAGGATGTCCGCCTCTCGCACCGTCCGTGCGCCGCGCGGCGCACAACTCACCTGCAAGAACTGGCTGAGCGAGGCTGCCTACCGCATGATCCAGAACAACCTGGATCCTGAAGTTGCCGAGCGGCCGGAAGACCTCGTCGTATACGGAGGGCGAGGCCAGGCCGCCCGCGATTGGAAATCCTTCGACGCGATCCTCGAGTCGCTCAAGAACCTGGAAGCGGACGAAACCCTGCTGGTGCAATCCGGCAAACCCGTGGTCGTGTTCAAAACCCACACCGACGCGCCGCGGGTGTTGATCGCCAATTCCAACCTCGTCCCACACTGGGCCACGTGGGACCACTTCGACGAGCTGGCGAAGAAGGGGCTGATCATGTACGGCCAGATGACCGCCGGCTCGTGGATCTACATCGGCACGCAGGGTATCCTGCAGGGAACCTATGAGACCTTCGGCGCGCTTGCGAAATTACGAGGCTGGGGCTCCTTGAAGGGAAAATTCGTATTGACCGCCGGTCTCGGCGGCATGGGCGGCGCGCAGCCGCTCGCCATCACCATGAACGAAGGTGTCGGCCTGATCGTGGAGGTCGACCCGCAGCGCGCCGAACGGCGCCGCGCTTTCGGCTACGTGGACCTGGTGGTGGATAATCTAGAAGAAGCAATGACCCTGGTGGAGGAAGCCAGGAAAGAACAGGTCGCCAAATCGATCGGGTTGATCGGTAATGCCGCGGACGTGTATCACGAGCTCGCGGCGCGCGGCGTCGTGCCGGATGTGGTCACGGACCAGACCTCCGCGCATGAGGCCCTGATGTACGTACCGTCCGGCCTGTCGGTGACCGCCGCGGATGAATTGCGCAAAACCGACCCGGGAAAATACAAGAGGATGGCCATGGACTCGATGTCCACGCACGTGCGCGCCATGCTTTCCTTCCAGTGCGCCGGCGCGGAGGTGTTCGATTACGGCAACAACCTCCGCCAGCAGGCTTATAACAACGGCGTGAGCGACGCCTTTGAGTTTCCCGGCTTCGTGCCGGCCTACATTCGGCCGTTATTCTGCGAGGGCAAGGGACCGTTCCGCTGGGTGGCGCTCTCCGGTGAAAAGGAGGACATCTACACCACCGATCAGGCCATCATGGAACTCTTCCCCGAGGATGCGCATTTGCACCGCTGGCTGAAGATGGCGCGTGAGAAAGTTCCTTTTCAGGGATTGCCGGCGCGCATCTGCTGGCTCGGGTACGGTGACCGCGCGCGGGCAGGCTTGAAATTCAACGAACTCGTGGCTGCAGGGAAGGTGAAGGCGCCCATCGTCATCGGCCGCGATCACCTCGACTCGGGATCGGTGGCCTCTCCGAACCGCGAGACCGAAGCGATGAAGGATGGCTCGGACGCGATCTCCGATTGGGCGATCCTCAACGCGCTGATCAACGCGGTAGGCGGCGCGACCTGGGTCTCCTTCCATCACGGCGGCGGCGTGGGCATGGGGTACAGCCAGCACGCGGGTCAGGTCATCGTCGCGGATGGAACGCCGGAAGCGGCCGTAAGACTCGAGCGGGTGCTGTCCACGGACCCGGGCATGGGCGTTGTGCGACACGCCGACGCGGGATATGAAATCGCCATCCAGGCCGCACACCGCCATGGATTGAACATGCCGATGCTGGGGAAATCCTCCTGAGATGAATCGAAAAATCCAGGCCTTGTTCGTTCTGGGGATCTTTCTGCTTGCTTGCGGCGGGTCGCTCGCATCGCTCCCGCAGGCAACCGCGTCCTTTCCAACCGCAACGGAAACATCCTCGCCATCGGCCACGCCGAGCTTCACGGCCGCGCCTCCCACCGAGACCCCCCTGCCGACCGCGACGGCCACTCCCGTCCCGCTGGCTTCCCGTGTGTTGATCGTGGTCTTCGACGGGCTGCGACCGGATGCGATCCTGCCCGCGAACATGGTCAACGTGCTTTCCCTGATGCACAGCGGCGCCTCCACTCTCTCCGCACGGACGATTATGCCGAGCTCGACCCTTCCATCCATCTCCTCGATGCTGGTGGGGACCTGCCCCGCCAAGCACATCGTGCGCTGGAACGAATACGTCCCTCAAAACGGATATGCACTCGGAAAGGACATCTTCGATCTCGCGCACGGCGCCGGCCAGCGGACCGTGATGGTGGTGGGCAAGGAAAAACTGCGCCAGGTGACCGAGCCGACCAGCACCGATTTCTTTCAATTTGTGGACGACACGGATAAGATCGTCGATCCGTACCGCATCGAACAGCTGGCCATCCAGCAGATGGGACAGGGCTTCGGCCTTATGCTGGTGCACTTCCCCAACGGCGACCTGGCCGGTCATGAATACGGATGGATGTCGCGCAACCAGCTGGAGACGTATGCCAATGACGATGAATCGCTTGGATTCATCCTGCAATCCCTGAGGGCGCGCGGCCTTTACGAGAGCACGATGATCATCGTCACTGCGGATCACGGCGGGCACGACACCACCCACGGATATGATGTCCCCGAGGACATGACCATCCCGTGGATCGTCAGCGGGCCGGGTGTACTGCCGTTGCAGCTGACCACACAGGTCCACACGATGGACACGGCCGCCACAGCCGCTTTCGTCCTCGGCCTGCCGGTCCCCCCGGAGTGGGACGGGGTGCCTGTGTATGAGGCTTTCGGCCTGCCTGCCGTCCCTTCCGCGGGTTGTTGACCCGCCCTTTGCATTTTTGTTAGGCGGTGTCAACCTGTCTCCTTTCCAATACCGATTGGATGGGATAACATTACTAAACGTGAAATCGGGAAATGCCATAGCCTTCGTTTTTCACCGCAGAGAGCGCCGAGATCGCTGAGCTTTCTTTGGATTTTCTCCACGTTCTTCGCGAAGCACACCCGAAAGGGTACAGCGGGCTTTGCGGTTAAATTCCTCATCCCAAACTGACGTTACTTGGTTTTAATTTCATTTGACCAATTCTTTGGAGAAATCAAGATTATCAAGAGACTGAATCAATTCATGCTCACGCTGACCGTGCTGGTCGTGGTGCTGGTCGGCGCCGTAAGCACGACGCCGGCATATGCCGACGACGGTACGACCGGCGAGCCGACCCCCGCCCCTACCGAGGAAAGCCCGCCCGCGGAGGAACCCGCTATCGAACCCGCGCCTGCGGAGACGGTGGAGACGATCCTCGAAGGGATTCCTGAGGGCACGGAAGTCGTTGTAATAAACGAGGGCGTTGTTGAGCCTCTGGCGACCGAGGCGGCCGCGCAGATCATCCTGCAAAATGATCCTATTTGGTGCCCTGGCGCTGCACTTCCGAGCGATCCTGGGTGTACCGCCGGCTATGCCACAGTCACGGAATTGATTGCCAACCTAGGAACGAAAAGTGGCGCGGGTACGATATATTTCACCTCCACGTATGCGACGAACGACGCGTACCTTGATCACTCCAATCCCAACCTGGCCAACCTGACCGACCTTTCCATCCAAGGTGGTTGGAACGGCTCGACTGCAGCTCCAACGGTCGGCGGAATCACCACCTTCAACAGCGTCCCCTTATCAATTGTCAACTGGATCGGCAACGTGACCTTGAACGATATCATCGTTGACGGGGCAGCCATTGACTCGGGAATCTACGTACAAACCGCCGGAAACATCATCCTGGACAATACCAGTGCAACGGACAACGGCTTCGATGGCGCCGACCTGATCAATTATGGTGGCACCGGAAACGTGACGGTCAATGGTGGAAACTTCTCTGGCAACGATCAGGCCGGGCTGTACATTGCCAGTCAGGGGGTGGTCAATCTCACCGACGTCATCGTCGATAACACAAGCGCCCTGGTCAACGACAGCTATGACGGCGCGATCATCGACAACTCCTACGGCACAGAGAACGTAAGTGTAACGGGGAGCACCTTCACCCAGAACTTGTGGGACGGTTTGTACGTGAAATCCGCCGGGATCATCACTCTGAATGGTGTAATTGCTTCCAATAATCTTGAAACCGGTGCCTATTTGAACGCTCTTAGTGGAACTGGCGGCATAACCATCAGCAACAGCACCTTCTCCTCAAATGGCGACTGGGGCATCAACGCCTTCGCCGACGACGGATCCATCACCGTCTCCAATGTTTCAGTGAACGGCGGAGGGACTGGTGAGAACGGAGCCTGGTTCAAATCCTTCCAGGCGAATGTCTCGGTCAGCAACAGCACATTCAGCAACCATACGAAAACCGGCCTGCTGGCGGTTGCCGGCGGACAGGTAACCTTGGACGGCGTCATCGCCTCATCGAACGCTGCCGGGAACGGAGCCGAGATCTACAGCATTAACAACTTCGCCTGCTTCGGCACGCAGGATATCACTGTGAACGTAAACAACGGCACGTATTCTGGCAATGGGGAGTACGGGCTATATGCTGAACCCGGCTCAGCCGCGACTGTGACCTTTACCGGCACGCAAACCTACTCCCCGGCTAACGGCCTCGGGAACACATTTATTAATCCCTTCGTGAATCCCTGCCCGCCGCCGGATCCGAACAAGCCGACGAATGAAGGCAAGCCTTCGAACGTGGTCAATGTACCGAACACGGGCGGTGAGCCTGTTCTGCAGGACTGCGAGAACTTCTCTAGCACCACACTCCGGCTCGAAGCGGGCACATCAGTGAAAGTTAGATGCCCGTTCAGCGGCACCAGCCGGCTTTCGGAGATAACAAATGATGAACTTCCTGGCAGGTTACCCAATGTGTTCACCTTCGGTTCTGCCATAGAGATCGGATTGGCAGACGAGGCAGGTGATCCCGTTCCCGTTATGACCGAAGGCGGTCTGCTTACCATTTCCTTCGTAATCCCCGAGGAGTTAAAGGACAAACGTTTGTCCATTCTCTACTGGGACCCGACAGCGAACAACGGGCAGGGAGATTGGATTGAACTGCCACTGGAGCGGTTCGGGGGTGAGAACTTCCCGCTCCACCCGGATGACCCGGACGATTGGCGCATGATATCTTCAGGGCTTGAGCAATCCGGAAACACAGTCTCTGTGACCGTCAACTTCCCCGGCCTGTTCGTCCTCGTCGCCCGATAACGTCACAATTCAATGAAAAAGAGCCCCTCGCTGATTTCAGCCTGAGGGGCTCTTTCATTTCGCGGCGCTTCGTAGTTTCAGGACAGTACTTTTGTACATTGATTTTTTCGCGGCTTTCAGATATAGTTGGTCGTGTTTCTCGAATACATCACATGTTTCCCATGTGATGTAGATTTAACGGTGACTTTATCGGTAGGAGAGAGTGTGGCGGACCTCGACGGTCCGCCACAAGCTTTAACTTCCTTAATTTGGCATCCATACAACCCAGCCTTCCGGGCCAAGAGTATCCGTAACACCATAGTGGGTTCGGATGTACTCGACCAACGGCCAGGCTGTTGGATCCTCCCGCCATGCCTGCGAATCAATGGAATCGATGATCAATCAGGTTTTCGGCCAGTCGAACAGAAGGACCTCGGCCAGCAGGCGGGTGTTGACGTTGCGTTCCATCTTCTCCAATGCGGATTCGAGATCGGTCACCACGCGCTTCACAGTGGATAGATTCAGCCGCCCGGCGAGGAATTCGATCTCCATGTTGCGGTCGATGTTCACCAACGGAGCATTTGCACCCGCGGCGCGCAGCATCACATCCCGCCAGTATGAAAGCCAGATCAGGATGGTCTGACGCATCGAATCCCTGTCCTTCGAGAGTTTATCGGCATAGGAAAATTTTTCCACGCGCGGCGCGGGCAGCAGGGTTTGCAGGTCGTTCAGCCGTTGCTCGCGCTGGTCGAGCAGGGTGGGATCTTCCACCAGGCGGCGCGCGTACCCCGGCCGCCCGCCGGAGATGTGAGCCAGCAGGCGCGCTTGCTGCGGGTCCACACCGCGCCCGGTCAGATCCTCTTCGATCTGCCGAACGGGGATCGGGCGCAGGCGCAGGACCTCGCAGCGCGAGACGATCGTCGGCAGCAGCCCTTCCGGATTGTCGGCGGTCAACATCAGCACCGCGTAGGCTGGGGCTTCCTCGAGGGTCTTCAACAAGGCGTTGGACGCTTCTTCATTCGCTTGGTGAAATTGCAAAAACACAAGTATGCGATGTTTGGATTGATAGGGTCGCAGGTTGATTGATTTTCTTAAATCTCTAATTTGTCTAATGCGAATTTCTCCACTGGGGGCAGGGATCAATTCATTGCGGTTGTGTGGATCAATGATGGTGGGTTCTATGACGCTCAGATCCGGATGGCGCATGGCTTCGATCTGTTTGCATTCGCGGCACGCGCCGCAGGGAACTCCTGCTTTGACAGGCGAAGCGCAGATCAACGCCTGGGCCAGGCGCAAGGCCAGGGTGCGGCGTCCCAGGCCGGGAGGTCCGCAGAAGAGATACGCATGGCGCACCTCGCCGCTGGCCGCGTGGCGGCGAAGCATATCCACCGCCCATTCGTGTCCAAGGATGTCCCAGTTGTC
Source organism: Chloroflexota bacterium (assembly GCA_016866195.1). Lineage (GTDB taxonomy): Bacteria > Chloroflexota > Anaerolineae > Anaerolineales > Villigracilaceae > VGNF01. The sequence continues at coordinate 24,586 of VGNF01000001.1, forward strand.
GTTCATCTTCCCTTCATCATAAATCTTCAATCGCCAATCGGCAATCCACAATCGCCAATCCTCAATCGTCAATCCCCAATCGGCAATCCACAATCGTCAATCCCCAATCGTCAATCCACAATCGAAAATCCTCAATCGTCAATCGCATACCCCTACTCCTGTCCGGCCCTCAACCTCAGATAGGAATCGTACCGCTCCGCGTGCACCTCCCCGGCCTCCACGGCAGCCCGAACCGCGCAGCCCGGCTCATGCACATGGGTGCAATCGCTGAACTGGCAGTCCGCCACCCGCGGCGCGAGCTCTGGAAAGTATGCATCGATCTCCTCCGGCTGTGTATCCCACAAGGCGAGCGATCTCCAGCCGGGCGTATCGGCCACATACCCTCCGATCTCCAGCTTGAACATTTCGCGCGTGACCGTGGTGTGTACTCCCTTGTTCACCGCGGCGCTGACTTCATTGACCTCCAGCCCCAGCCCGGGCTGGATGCAATTCAACAGGCTCGATTTGCCCACACCGCTCGGCCCAACCAGGGCGCTGATCCGGCCGGTGAGCGCCGAGGCTAGTTCATCCAGCCCTTTGTGCTGCACCACCGAGGTGTAGATCACGCGATAGCCGATCTCCGGGTAAAGGCCGAAGAGTTTCGTCGCATCCTGCACCAGATCGATCTTGTTGGCCACGATCACGGGAGGGATTTTCTGTTTCTCCGCGATGACCAGAAAGCGGTCCAGCATGCGCCGCCTGGGATTCGGGTGCGCGCAGGCAAACACAAATAGGACCTGGTCCGCATTCGCCAGCAGAATCTGCTGATATTCCCCCTGCGGCCTCGGGTCCAGGCGAACGAGCGCTTGCTTGCGCGGCTGGATGGATTCGATCATGCCGCTGCCATCCGGGAGTGCGATGATCTCCACCCGGTCCCCCAGCGCAGCGATGTCGCCCGTCGCTTTCCCCTGCTTCAATTTTCCGCGCAGCTGACAAATGATAAGACCCGCAGCGGTCTCCACCGTAAAGAAACCGGATTGGGCCTTGACGATCAAACCATTCTGGGTCGAGTCGCTCACAGGGAGGACCAATGATTGAGTTAAGGGATGGGCGGCAGGCCCCCCGGCGGAGTCGGGGTATACGGTGGTCTGCCGATCTCGCCGAACTCGTAATTCTGCCTCTGCGGACTCCCGTAATAATACGTCTCGACCAGGGCGCGGAAGATCGGCACAGCGTAGTCGGATCCCTCGCCGCGGTTTTCGACGATCACAGTGATGGCAATATCCGGAACGTTGGTGTTATCCTGGTTCAGCGTATAACCTGAAAACCAGGCATGCGGCGGGCCGTTGCCGGATTCAGCCGTGCCGGTCTTTCCGGCGGTTGTGAATTGCAGGCCGCGGATGTTAAAGCGCGCCGTCCCGCGCCCGTTCTGGGTTACCATCAACATGGCCTCGCGCAGGGTCTCGAGGTTTTCATCGCGCAGCGGCAGTGTGCCGCGCGCTTCCGGTTTGAAGACCAGGGTCGGATCGCCCTCCACAGGCTGGATCTTCTCCACGAGCTGCGGCCGGTACAGGGTCCCGCCGTTGGCAATGGCCGCGGTAAAGGTTGCCACCTGCAGCGGGGTCACGAGCACAAAACCCTGGCCGATGGCCTGGTTGACCACATCCACGGCGTTGGCCGGGTCAAGGATCTGACCGGTGGCCTCGGACACCTGTTGAATGCCGGTGGACGCGGCCAGCCCGAACCCGCGCGCCATCTTGGCGATGTCGGATCCGCGATCCCAATTCGAGAACAGGTCGTTCCCGATATGCCAGAAGTACGGATTGCACGAACGCATCAGCCCTTCTTGAAGCGTCACCACGCCGGAGGGCGTGCTGTCCGAGGTATTGCAGAAATCGCCGGCCGCCAGCCGGTCGCGGCAGTGTTCATACGTCCAATCGTAGCGGATCTTATCCGGCAGTTCGGTGAATTCATACTGGCAGTCGTACTCCGTATCCTTGAGATACAGTCCGCTCTCCAGCGCGGCGGACAAGGTGATGACCTTGAACACCGAGCCGAGCGGGTACTGCCCTTGCGCGGCGCGGTTGAGCAGCGGCTGGTTGGGATCGTTTAACAGATTGGTCAGCCCGAGGTTGTTCGGATTGTTCGGCTCGAACAGGTTCGGGTCGAAATCCGGCGCGGAAGCCATGGCCAGCACCCGCCCGGTTTCCACCTCCATGATTACGACCGCGCCGCGGAAGAACTCGACCGCCCGCTGTGCATGGTACTGCAGGTTCTGGTCGAGCGTCAGGTAGATCGAGGAGGCTGGTTCTGGCAGGCTTTGCCCGAGCGTGGCAATGATCTGCCCGCCGGGATTGACCACGCGCAGCACTCCGCCGTGTCTGCCGGCGAGATAGTCCTCGCCCCACTTTTCGATGCCGGCCTGGCCGACCTTTTCATCGCCGCGGTATCCCAGCCGGCGATATTGATTCAACTGCTCCGGGGAAATCGAGAGGGTGTATCCCACCGCCTGGGGAGCCAGCCCGGTTTCGAAGTAATAGCGCGAACTGTACTCGGACCACACCAGTCCGCCGGGGCTGATGGACAACAGGCGCTGGGCCTCCTCCCTTGTGCCCTCGCACATGGGCAGGTACCAGCCGGGGCCGGCGGCGTCGATCTGATCCTGGATGTATTCCGGATCGTATCCGCAGTACAGGCCGAGTTCGCGTGTCAGGGTGCCAATCGTCTCGAAATTGATCTGGTCCGTCTGAATTCCAAACGCCAGCGCTTCGGACTGCGACACGATCGGCAGACCGTTTCGGTCGTAGATATCGCCGCGGGCCGGCACACTGTATTCCATCACCAGTTGATTTCCGCCGGCCAGTTCCGGCAGGATCTGGGAATCCTCCCAGACGATCCTCCATTCGTTCTCCTCGTTCTTCATGCGGATCAGGATGTTGCGCTGGATATCGCCCACCAGGGCGGTCTTGTAGACGGCGGCGTATCCGATCTCGGCGTTGTAGGGGCTGATCTGCGAGGAGTTGATGGTGTACTCGATGCCCGAGGCGCTCATGTTGTTGAGCGCGTCGTTCCAGCGCCTGGAGAAATCCTCCAGCGTGATCGCCTCGCGGCTGGCCTGGGTCAGCATGTTGTACATGGTCTCGAAATCGTCCGCCTGCAGAGCCGCCAGGTATTGGGTGATCGCCGCGGTGGCGTCCGGCGCGGGGATGATTGTCACGGGTGGGGTGGGTAGAGGCGTGGGCGAGGCGAAGAAATTAGGTACACCCGGCACGCCCGAACTGCAGGCCGGGAGAAACATCAGGATCAGGATCAGATTTATCCGGCGAAGAACCTTCATTCACTTCCTTTCACTAACCAACCGTATCACCGCGCAGAATTCGCTGTGATACGGGACATTCATATTTCAATAAGGCCTGGCAGGCTCGAGGGACGTCCGCCGAAGGGCGCACAGCCAATTTTTGCAGCGCCCGCACCGCGTGGCACATCGGCAATCCCATCACGCTGGCATAACAACCCCGCATGGATTCGACCGGCTGAAACTGCGGATGCTGGATGGCATACCCGCCGGCCTTGTCCAACGGGTCGCCTGTTTCGACATATGCATGGATCTCAGCGTCCGAATAGTCGCGCATCGGGACGTCCGTGATGCACAGTTCGGCGAGCATCTTCCCGTCACGAACGCGGCAGATCGCCAGCCCGGTGTACACGCGGTGCACATGCCCTCGTAATTGGTCCAGCATGCGGAATGCGTCGGCTTCATCCCTGGGCTTGCCGAGGATCTGCTCGCCATCGATCACCGCGGTGTCCGCGCCGACGACGATTGAATCCGATCTGTCTCCCGGGAATACAGCCAGCGCTTTCTCCCGGGCGAGCCGCAGCACATAATCCGCCGGTGTCTCTCCGGCCCGCGGCTCCTCGTTGATATCCGGGACGGTGACCGTGTACTCCCAATTCCCAAGCCCGAACAGCTGCCTGCGCCGGGGCGAATTGGAGGCCAGCACAAGCCTTGCCGATTCAATCACCCGAAGAATTCTAACACACCGTCTTTTTCAACCTTAATCATGATTAACCTCTGGCCGCATCCCGATTCGCGTTGTACAATCCAAAAAATCCATAGAGGGCTTCCAATAGTTGCGCACAAAGGTAACCGGTGCCAGGATTTGTCTTACAAATCATTCGGGCTCAAGTCGCTGCCACTTCGACGGCTCCGGGCCGGCCTCGGCGGAGAGTCAATTGCCTGGCATTCAACGTGATTCACAATCGATGAGGAGGTGCCATGAACGAACTGCAGGAACGGATTTTGAGGGAGGGACAAATATTGGGGAACGGAATTCTCAAAGTGGACAGTTTCGTCAACCATCAGGTGGATCCAAGATTGATGGACGCCTGTGGAAAGGAATTTGCTCGGCGCTTTTCGCGTCTCGGCGCGACGAAGGTGTTGACCGCCGAGATCTCCGGCATCGCGCCGGCGGTCACCACCGCCCTGCACCTCGACCTGCCGGTGGTGTACGCACGCAAGACCAAACCCATCACCATGCCGGACCAGGTCTATCTCACGCTGGCTCCTTCGCACACCAAAGGCCGCATGGTGGAACTGATCGTCTCGCCGGAGTACCTTGCCAACGGGGAAAGGGTGTTGATCATCGACGATTTCCTCGCCAGCGGCCAGACCATCCTTGGCTTGGCGCGCCTGGCCGAAGCCGCCGGCTCGAGGATCGTGGGCGTCGGCGCCCTGATCGAGAAGGTGTTCGAAGGCGGCCGCACGGTGTTGAAGTCCCTCGGCGTGCCGATCGAATCGATCGCCTGCATCAAATCGCTGGAGGATGGCAAGATCGAATTCGTCGAATAGAGAAACCGGATGGAAAATAAAAAAGGCACGCAAAAGCGTGCCCGCATAAACCTCAGCCCTTCAGCGGCGGCGCGTCCTTGTCGTACACGAAGACCTGAACGTCCAGGCCGTCCTTGTTCAGCAGGTCGATCGCGGGCTGAAAGGTGGCGTCCTTGATCTTCTGTATCTCCCCGGCCGGCGCGTAGACCGAAAGCCGTGCCTCTTCCTCCGACATTTTGGCGGTCTTGACCTCGGCGCCGGCGCAGGCAGCCTTGATCTTGTCCGTCATCTGTTTGATGGCTTCATCAATTGACATCCGAATTTTGTCTCCGGGTGGGAAGATTATAGTCCAACTTCAAACGCGGCAGCCTAGCCGGCCTTTAACTTGGCAATCGTCACGCCCTCACCACCCTCGTTCTCACGACCCTCCTCGAAGGATTTCACGTACTCATGACCGCGCAGGGCTTCACGCACGGCCTGTCTTAACTTGCCGGTGCCCTTGCCGTGAATGATGCGGACGAACGGCAGGCCCGCGAGATACGCCTGTTCCATGTAACGTTCCATCTTAACCAGCGCATCCTCGGACATCAACCCGCGCAGGTCCACTTCCATGCCGGGCGATTTCGACGCGGTTGCAGACGCCGCGGGATGGACGGTCGTTTGTGGTCCACCTTCCGCGGCCTGCCTTCTCTGCAAATCGGAATACCGCGCCCTCAGGCGCAGCGTGCCAAAAAGAACCTCCGCCTCGGACTCGCCCAAGGCGGTCACCACCCCTTCCGCATTCAGCGTTCCGACGGCGACGCGTTCTCCCAGCTTCAAGGAGGTCGACCCCCCATCGTCCGCGGTCGCTCGTCTCTCGACCGGAGCCTCGGTTAGTTCCTCGATCGTTTCGATCCGCCCTTCGAGCGCACGGATCGCATCCAGAGGCTGGCGGGCCTTCTTTAATTGATGCTTCAGCGAGTCGAGGTTTTGCTTGAACACCGCCACCTCCAGCTCGCCCTCGGCGCGCGCCCGGGCGATGGTCTCGCGGCGCTCGTCCTCGATCTGTTCCAGACGCTTTTGCAGTTCGCGCGTCTCGGCTTCCAGTTTGCCCCGCGCCCTCTCGAGTTTCTCGCGCTCGCGCGCCGTGCGGTTGCGTTCCTTGCGGATGTCATCCAGCAGTTTGTCGGCGCGCAGATCCAGCGGATTGATCTCCGCCCGCGCCGCGTCGATGATCGGCTGCGGCAGGCCAAGCCGCTGCGCGATCAGCAGCGCGTTCGAACGCCCGGGCAAGCCCAAAGTCAATTTGAAGGTCGGGCGCAGGGTCTGGATGTCGAACTCGAGCGAGGCGTTGACCACGCCCTCCGTGCTGTGGGCGAAGGTCTTGAGTTCCGGAAAGTGCGTCGCTACCAGGGTCATGGCGCCGCTTTCGAGCAGGTGGCTGAGGATCGCCCGCGCGATGGCCGCGCCCTCCTGCGGATCCGTTCCCGAACCGAGCTCGTCGAAGATCACCAGCGAACGCGCGTCGATCTTCTTTAATATGCGGATGATGTTGGTAATGTGTCCGCTGAATGTGGAAAGCGACTGCTCGATGGATTGCTCGTCGCCGATATCGGCGTACACCGCGTGGAAGCACGGCAGCTCCGAGCCGCTTTGCCCGGGAATGTGCAGTCCGCTCTGGGCCATGAGGGCCAGCAGGCCGACGGTTTTCAACGAAACCGTCTTGCCGCCGGTGTTGGGTCCGGTGATCACGACCGCCCGCGTACCAGGCGCGGGATCCACGTCGATGGGCACGACCGTCTCCGGATCGAGCAGTGGATGGCGCGCTTTCAGCAAGCGGATGATGGATGACAGACGATTGACCGTGGTCTGTTGTCCATCGTCCGTCGTCCGATGAAGGACCGGCTCGCTGGCGTGCAGTTCTTCCGCATATTTCGCCTTTGCGAAGGCCAGGTCAAGCACCGCCAGGTTCTCGACGCCGTATTTCAGATCGGCCGCATGTTCGCCCACCTGTGCAGAGACCTCGGCCAGGATGCGCCGTTCTTCGTCCCGTTCCGCCAGCTGCAATTCACGGATTTCGTTGTTGGCCTCCACCACCGGCAAGGGTTCCACGAACAGGGTCGCGCCGCTGGAGGACTGGTCGTGCACGATGGACTTGATCCTCCCTTTGAATTCCGCCCGCAGCGGGATTACATAGCGTCCATCGCGCTGCGTGATGATCGGCTCCTGCAGCATCGAGACCGTCTTCGAATCCGTGACGTATTTCTGCAGGCGGCTCATCAGCCGGTCGTGCGCGGTGCGCAGGCTTCGGCGCAGATCGGCCAGCTTCGGCGATGCGGAATCCAGCACCTCGCCGCGCTCCGAGAGAATGCGCGTAATCGCATCCACCAGGCCATAGGTGTCGGGCAGGCCGACGGCAATGCGCGCCAGGTGCGGGTAATCTTCATTCTTCCTATCGAAGGTCTTCTTGAGATCGCGGCAAGAAATCAACGTGGACTTGATATCCAGCAGCGCCTGGGGATCGAGCACGCCGCTGCGCGCCGCCAGGTCGGCATGTGCGCGGATGTCGTGCGCCGCGCCGACACCTATCTCCTGAATCGAAAGCAGCCGGCGCGCCTCGGTCGTTTCCGCCAGGCGCGCAAGCGCCAGCACATGCGACTCGGTGGGCTCGAGCGCGCGCGCAAGTTGCTGTGACGCGGAAAAATCGCAGAAGCCCGCCAAACGCTCGAGGATTTTCGGATATTCGAGGACATGCAGCGTTTTCGAATCCATTGCGCTGGAATTATAAACCACAGATAAAATAGAGGCTCAAGGAGAGATCGCATGAGACTCAAGGAGAAAACGGCCATCATCACCGGCGCCACCAGCGGGATCGGCAAAGCCACGGCATTGCGTTTTGCCGAGGAGGGCGCCTCGCTCGTGATCACCGGCCGGCGGGCGGAGTTGGGAAAGGCAGTCGAGGCGGATTGCAGGCAGAGAGGCGCGCACTGCGTCTTCGTTCAGGCGGATCACACCAAGGAAAGCGATTGCCGCAAGGTCGTGGAGACCGCGCTCACGGAGTTCGGCCGGGTGGACATCCTGTTCAACAATGCCGGCATCGTCATGAAGGGCATGGCGGATACAACTCCCGAGGACGTCTGGAATGACACCATCGCCATCAACATCACCGCGGTCTGGCGCATGTCCAGCCTGGTGATCCCACAAATGAAGAAGCAGGGCGGCGGTGTGATCGTGAACAACGGCTCGGACTGGTCCGTGGTGGCCGGCAGGAACGCCTTCCCGTACGTTATGAGCAAGGGCGCGGTCGGCATGATGACCAAAGCCATGGCGCTCGATTACGCGCGCGAGAACATCCGCGTCAATGCCATCTGTCCCGGCGACACTCTCGTGGACCGCTGGCTGGAAAAGGGATATTTTGAATACTCCGACCCCGTGACCCTAGGGCAGGCCATCCAAGAATCCAGCGCCTACATTCCCATGGGACGCTTCGGCAAGCCCGAGGAGATCGCCAACGCGGTTTTGTTCCTCGCTTCCGACGAATCCTCCTTCGTCACCGGCCACCTGCTGCTGGCGGATGGCGGCAACACGGCGCAATGACACGGATTTTCCTTCGCATGCATCGGTGGTTCGTACCAGGCTGCCTCCTCCTTGCGCTCCTCTCATGCCAGGTCCTGCCGTCCCTGCAGTCGAACCGCCCCAACTTCATCCTCATCCTGACCGACGACCTGGATGACAGCCTGATGCCTTACCTCGGAAACACCAATGCCCTTATTGCAGACCAAGGCCTCAGTTTCACAAATTATTTCATCACCACGCCCATGTGCTGCCCGTCACGCACCTCCATGTTGACCGGCCGGTTTGCGCACAACACCGACATCCTGGATAATTTCCCGGCCTTCAAGCGTTTCTTCCAGAGAGATGAGGAGGCAGAAACGCTGGCCGTCTGGCTGAAGCGCGCCGGCTACGAAACCGCCATGATCGGAAAATATCTGAATTTGTACCCGATCGACGCCGGCCGGAATTACATCCCGCCCGGTTGGACGGACTGGCATGCCTTTCTGTATGAGAAGAGTGCGGACAACTTCTACTTCGATTACATGATGAACGAAAACGGCGAGGTGGTTGAATACGGGGATGCCGCGGCGGAGTACAGCACCGACGTGATCCGCGATCGGTCCCTCGAATTCATCAATCAAAGCATTGACGGGAATTCCCCCTTCTTCCTGCTCATCTCGGTTTACGCCCCTCACGGACCCGCTACACCTGCGCCCCGCCATGCGGATTTGTTCGCGGATCTCGAGTATCCCAAAGGGCCTTCGTTCAACGAGCCGGACGTGAGCGACAAGCCGGCCATCCTGCAAACGCTGGTGCAGAGCGGCGACGAATTCGACCCCGGCGATGCGGATAACTTCTTCCGCGGGCGCGCCCGTTCCATGCAGGCGGTGGATGAAATGGTCGCAGAAGTATTCGACCTGCTCGAGAAAACCGGGCAATTGGAGAATACCTTCATCCTCTTCACCTCGGACAACGGCTTTCGTAATGGCGAACACCGCCTCGCCACCGGCAAGGGGCTGCCCTACGAGGAGGACATTCGCGTGCCGCTCCTGATTCGCGGTCCGGGCATCGAGCCGGGTTCTACCAGTTACTGGCTGACCGCGAACATCGACCTGGCGCCGACGATCGCGGAGCTGTCCGGCGCCCGCACCGCCGACTTCGTGGACGGCCGGTCCCTGATGCCGTTGTTGGAGCAACCGTTGCAGCAACCCCCTGAATGGCGCAATGGCGTATTGATCGAAGCGGGGTATTGGGACCCGCCGGCCTCCTTCGCGGTTCACGCGGCATCCTACACCGGCACCGGCCAGCAGGCGGAGATGTTCCATTATCTGGAGGCCATGGGCGATGAGTCGCTGCGCCAGATCGGCGGAGTCGCCTATCGTGGTTTCCGCACCGAGGGCTTCAAGTACGTCGAGTACATCAACGGCGAGATCGAGCTGTATGATTTGAAGAACGACCCCTACGAACTGGAGAACCTCGCCGGCCGCACCGATCCCGAAGTGCTCTCGCGCCTGCACGATTGGGTGGAACGACTGGCGACTTGCACCTCGGAGGATTGCAGGGGCATCGAATCCCAACTACCAATGACATTGGATGAATAGACTGGCCGAACGCATGGCGGACAACAACCGCTCGATCGAAGCCCTGCTGGATTAGACAAGAATGGAGTGAAGAACATGGATGCAGATTCCCTGACCCAGACGCTGCTGACCGCCTTCCTGAGCAGCGCGGTCCTGTCGACGGTGGTCGGATTGATCTTCCGTGGATGGGCGGCGCGCCTCGAAATGCGCGTCAAATCACAGCACTCGTGGAAGGAGCAGTCCGTAACGGAATTGCTCGCGCCGTTGAACATGCAGTTCGCCCGCACCGAGAAGGCCTTCCGCCGCTGGAACAGCAAAAACCTGTATTTGGAAATGAAGGTGGTGAAAGCCGGCAACGAAACCATCCGCGATCTGCTGCTGGCCAAGGGCCACCTCATACCACCCGAGCTGCGCGAAGACGCCGGCAAATTGATCGAACATTACGACGTGTGGCTCGAAAAGTTCGAAAAACAGCGCCTCTCCGAAAACCCGGATTTGAACGCGCCGTTCGTGTTCGTCGGACCGGATGGGTATCCCTTCCCGACCGGGGCGGAAAGGAACTTCCGGGAGACTTTTAAAAGGTACTGGATCGAACTGTATGGCGATTCAGGAAAATGATCCATCGTTCAAAGATCCCTGGAGGCGTATTTTGTTTTTCACACGCCGGGTGCTATAATCCAACAGGATTTACGCCTCGCATCGAATCGGAATTCTTTCACGGATTGCACTTGGGGCCTGGAAAGGAGAAACAGGCATGGCTTTCGCTGAGTATGGAAAATATGACGGCCTGGGGCTGGCCGAACTGGTTCGCAGGAAAAAAGTCTCACCCGCCGAACTTGTGGAGGAGGCGATCCGCCGCATCGAAGCACACAACCCGAAGCTGAACTCGGTCATCCTGCCCTTGTATGAACGGGCGCGCAAGATGGCAAAAGGAAAGCTACCCGAAGGTCCCTTCAAGGGTGTGCCCTTCTTAATGAAGGATCTGATCTCCTCGCTGGAAGGGGTTCCCACCAGCAGCGCCAATAAATTATGGAAGGACATCCCGGCCAGGGTCACCACGGAGATCGCACGGCGCTGGGAGAACAGCGGCGTGATCGTGGTCGGCAAGGCCAACACCCCGGAATTCGGCCTTACCCCGTTCACCGAATCGGACACATTTGGACCAGCGCGCAATCCTTGGGATACGACGCGCACCCCGGGCGGTTCCTCCGGCGGATCGGGCGCGGCGGTGGCCGCGCGCATCGTCCCGCTCGCCTCGGGCGGCGATGGAGGCGGTTCGATCCGCATCCCTTCCTCCGCGTGCGGCTTGTTCGGGCTGAAACCCACGCGCGGGCGCAACCCGACAGGCCCGCTCATCGGAGAGGCCTGGGAGGGATTCACCGTGGAGCATGTGCTCACCCGTTCGGTGCGCGACTCGGCCGCCATGCTGGATGCCACCAAGGGAGCCGACGTGGGCGCGCCGTTCATCATCCCCGATGCAGGACCGTTCCTGCGCGAGATCGGCAGGAATCCCGGCAAGCTGAGAATCGCATACACCACAAAACCCATGCTTGGGAAAAATGTGCATCCGGACTGCGTCAAGGGCGTGGATGAGACCGTGAAACTTTTGCGGAAACTCGGCCATGCCGTGACGGAGGATGCGCCGGCGATCAACGGCGAGGAATACTCGTTGCATTTCCTAACGATCGTCGCCGCGCACATGCGCGCAGACATCGAAGAAGCCGCAGAGGCTGCCGGCAAGCGTGTTTCACCGGACGACTTCGACCTCATCACCTATGGCCCGGGCCTATTCGGGACGATTTTGAAAGCCTCGGACTATGTGCGTGCCCTCCGCTACCTGCAATCGATTTCCCGCGAAATCGGCCGCTTCTTTGAAAAATACGACATACTGTTGACCCCTGTGCTCAATCAGCCGCCCCCGAAAGTCGGCGAACTCCAACCCTCGGCGGCGGAACAAGCCCAGCTCAAATTGATCGCGCGCACCGGCCAGACCTGGATCCTTAAAGCATTGGGCGTGATCAAACCGCTGGCCGCGCAGGTGTACGAGTTCATCCCGTGGACCCCGGTGTTCAACGTCACCGGCCAGCCGGCCATGTCGGTTCCGCTGCATTGGAACGCGGCCGGCCTGCCGATCGGCATGCACTTCGTCGGCAAGTGGGGCGATGAAGCGACTCTCTTCCGCCTGGCCGGGCAGCTCGAGAAGGCCAAGCCATGGATCGATAAAGTACCGGCGGGGTATTGATCAGCAAACAAACGCCGAATTTAATGGTCCGAGACGAGCGCATGATCCTTCTGCCCCCACCCTGAGTCCCTCCCCTCGTGTAGCACCCCCGTAGGGGGCGCAGCGGGGGAGGGATGTTCATAGGGAGTGCGGGACAACTTTGTTGTCCCGCACTCCCGCAAGCCTCATCCCCCTTCATGGAAGGGGGGACCACAGGGGGGATGAAGCGCATTCGATCCTCGCGTCTGGAGGTAGTATCACTCAACCATGGTTGATGCACAAGCACGAGCCAAAAGCCTGCGCTTCGATGAAAACTCTCTTCCCATTCTGCTTAGCGATGGGTGTGAAATCAGCCTTCCGTTGGATCGCGTGGATTGGTTGAGCTGGCTGGCAAAGGCCACCCCGCAGCAACGTGAACATGGACCATCGAGCCCGGTGGGGATGCAATCTACTGGAAGGGTCTGTACAACGGGATCGAGATCACGCACTTACTCAGTATGCAGCCGCTGGTCTGATTATATTTTTCTGCTACTTAGATCGTTGCTTTATTTCTTCGGGTTTTTGTTTCGTTGTTGATTCTTCTGGCGCATTGTCGGTAATCATTTTGATCAACGTCATAAATGGCCAGAATACTGCAAGGATTGGAGTGGTAATGATCCAAACTACAATATCAATTAGAACATGTATTAACCGATAAAGAACATCGAAAACAAAAGGAAGGAGGGAACTCAATAGGGTTAGAATGAAGTTTACGACATGCAACACTCCCTCAACGATATATCCCACAACCGCAAAGACAAGCACCGATCCTCTAATTGCTTCGTTAAAAATCATCGCGGCTGCCAACGCGCTGTTAAATGGCACTACAAACACAACCACAAATGTAACAAATCGGTCTAGAAATGTACTGTTCAGATTTTCAACAACGTCAAGTCTCGCAAGTCCCCATGCGACCAATGAAGTTATGGATAAGAGACAAATAAACGCAGCCATTGCGAACATTGCCTTCCGCACCCTTGGCTCTCTTTCAGACATCGCTGTAAACTCACTTTTACTGCTCATGGTTTCAAATAAGAAGGCAAAACCAAGAATTAGGGCGATCAATGAGCCCGCAAATATCGCGATATCAAAGTTTGAAAGAAAGGGCAGGATTTCCGATAACAAACCTAGGACGAACAATGTGTTTGCAACGGCAACAGCATCAGAGTATATGAGTAGCAAGAAACAAAGTAACAATACTACATACCCCACTGTTCTAAAGGGGTGCTCGGGGTCATATACGAGCTTCATTAGGTTGCCCAACCAATGATGAAGCGAATCGGTAACGCGCGACAATGGTTTCGTAAGTGCATCGCGGAAAGAACTCGCGCTATCCTCAAAGAATTCTCTGGGATAGGTCGGCACATTATCTGGTTGGGAATCCTTGCGGAAAATTATTGGTTTTTGGATGAGTTTAATCGTCCTCTCCAATACGGCTGCCCACTTCTCCCGCCAGACAATAAGAATTATGAACCAAATTACAGCTACCACTTGAAAGATGCTCGAATTCAGCAAGTTAAATAGTTGAACACCCATCTCAACCTCCTCATTTCTTGTTTCGCAATTCCGTGACCCTTGAGATCAGTTTTTCTTCAAGCCTAATTCCGTCAAGATAGAATGTGGACTTTGCCCCAAGTAGAGTGAATTTGCCGTCCCAACGATTCTCTCGACTCCGACAAGCCGGATCTTGTATTGGCGCACAGTCTGTTATCACGACAATAACATCAACATTGTTTAGTCGGAAAGTGATGTCGGCGGGAATTTTCGTCAGTTCACTTGGATTTCTCCAATCGATCAATTCGTCAAAAATAATTAGAATGCACTTCTCATATTTTTTGAGGCTGGTCGTGTGCATAAATAATCTAAATCTGTTGCTGCATGCATCAAACCGTAATAAACTTCCTGCCAAGGGATAGGAGCAGGTCTTTCTTCTGGTTCGTTCAAACCAATATCTTCTTCCAGTTGCTTGGCTATTTGTGAGATTTCAGCCGCCTTGGTTACCTCCCAAACTGTGTTCGTGGCAGCAATCTGCGTTCCTACTACAGTTTTATTGCATTGCTCTTCGAATGCTTTGCTTTCGTTTTCTTGTTGTTGAATACTCAGGTTATAAGCATATTCGTTCCTTGCCCTCAACTTATCAAGATCTAATAATTTGGAAACATCTGGTGTTGGTAAGGGAGTGTATGTAACAAAGGGGACAGGTGTTTCTGGTCTTGGTGGAGAACTGGGCAACCTTGACTCAAACCCGCTAAGTCTCGCAATACTATAATCATAGTAACCGAATTCAAATAGTGAGTACTGATCTCCCGGCCCGGACATTTCAGGAGTAATTTTATTAATAAACTCAACAAGATCGAATGTTACTTCACCATTTTTGTATTCTAAGCCATCTCCATTCGCAACACTTCCTTGATCTATCACAAAAACAAACAAGGTTGGAGAAGTCTCCAATTCCTCGCCGATTTCCAGCTCATAATCCTTAGGACAAACCCTCGGCGTGGCAGTAGGTGTAATCGTAGGACCCCAAATAAAAGTTGGGATCGCGGTACAGCTAGAAACAAATATTGTGACAAGCAGCAATGAGAGAACTGACCTTGCTGCATATCTCTTGGCTATCACGGTAATCTCCTTTGAAATTCCAAGAGTAAGACCTTTTAATCTCCCATTAATATTCGCAATCATATTCTATTTTTTTTTTTGACAAGTGACATCGCTCCTTGTTCCTTTTACTATTACCTCCCCTGACACCGTCCTGCCACAAAAGCGTGATATGCTTCGCGCATGCCCCAGCGCATCCTGGTCGTGGACGACGAACCGGCGGTCACCGATCTGCTGGCCTACAACCTGCGCAAAGCGCATTTCGAAATCTCGATCGCATCCGACGGGCGGGCAGCCTTGCGGCTGGCCGGGGAGTTTAACCCTGACCTGATCCTGCTCGATCTGATGATCCCCGAGGTGGATGGCCTCGACGTCTGCCGCGAACTCCGCAAATCGAATAACGTCCCCATCATCATGATCACCGCCCGCGGCGAGGAGACCGACCGCGTGGTGGGTCTCGAACTGGGCGCGGACGATTACGTCACCAAGCCGTTCAGCGTGCGCGAACTGATGGCGCGGGTCAAGGCCGTGCTGCGCCGCGTGGAAAACAAGGCCTCGGGATCCTCCACGATCCTCTCCGCCGAGGGCGGCCTCCGCATGGACGTGGAACGCCGGGAGGTGATCGTCAACGATGCGCCGCTCGAACTCACACGCCTCGAATTCGACCTGCTGCATCGGTTGTTGATCAACCCAGGCCGCGTGCTGACGCGCGAGCGCCTGCTGGAGCAGGCCTGGGGCTACGACTTCGTCGGCGACACGCGCGCGGTGGACAGCGCCGTCAAACGTCTGCGCGCCAAGCTGCGCGCCGCCTCCCCGCAAGCCGATTGCATCGAATCCGTGCGCGGCCTCGGCTATCGGATCGGCTGACATGCAGAGCATCCGCTCCCGTCTTTCACGCAATCATCTGCTCGTGCTTGCACTCGGCATGACGCTCGCAGCCGGGCTCACCTGGCAGGTGGTCTCGAACCTCTATATCGAAACCCAGCGCGCTAACCTATTGGAGCAGGCCCGATTGATTGCCGCCGCGCTTCAGGGCGCGGCACTCCCTGAAAATTCCCAACCCTATTCACAAGCTGCAAACATCGCGCCGGGAATCCACACCCGCCTGCTGACCGAGGGTGGCGCGGTCGCCATCGGGCTGCCGCTGGTAAACACGGCCGTGCAAATGCCTCTCGCAGAAGGAACCACCCTCGTCACGACCGCTGAGCTGCTTCAACGTCCCGAGATCGAATCAGCCCTCAGCGGCAGCCCCTCGACCGCTGTACGACGTGTGCTCGATAACCGGCGCTTGCTGTACGCTGCCGCGCCCATCCAGACAGACGACGGGCGGGTCAGCGGTATCATCTACCTCGCCACGCCACTGCCCGGCTCCGGCCTGCCGACGGATGTCATCCTCCAAATGATCGGCGCAAGCATCCTGGCGATATTCCTGGCAGTGCTCGCCGGGCGACTCCTGGCGCGGCAGATCGCGCGTCCCCTGGAGGGACTCGCACAGGCTGCATCGGGAATCGCAGGCGGCGACCTGAATGCCCGCTCGACAACGGAGGATCACATCAAGGAATTGCACGATCTGGCAGGGACCTTCAATCACATGGCCGATAGCCTGCAGCAGTCGGACCAGACCAAAAAGGCTTTCATCGCCGATGTGGCACATGAACTGCGCACTCCTCTGACCGTCATCAAGGGCACGATCGAAACCCTGGAGGACGGCGCGCTCGACGATCGCGAGGGGCGCGGGCCACTGCTGGCGTCCATGCAGCGCGAAACCGACCGCTTGATCCGGCTGGTGAACGAACTGTTGATCCTCACCCGCGCCGACGCCGGGCAACTCCCGTTGGAACTTGAACAGGTGGATCTGGTCGACCTGGCGCGCGGCCGCTGCGAGAACCTGAACCGGCTTGCCGGGCGCAGCCGGGTCCAACTAAGAATGGAAGACCTCACCGGTGGGAATACCCACATCCCCGCCGACCCCGACCGGCTGGTGCAAGTGTTCGACAACCTGCTCGACAACGCGGTCCGCCACTCTCCGCAGGACTCGATGGTCACCGTTACGATCCGTGAGGCCGGCGGCGGAATCGAATGTTCCGTCAGCGATCAGGGACCGGGCATATCCGCCCAACACCTGCCGTACATCTTCGAGCGTTTCTACCGCGTCGAAAAGTCACGTGACCGTTCCAGCGGCGGCACCGGGCTGGGTCTCGCCATCGTGCGTGCGCTGGTAAGTGCTCACGGAGGCCGTGTCTCCGCGGACAGCGCCGAAGACAAGGGGACAACAATCACGTTCTGGCTGCCTCATTCCCCCTCACCTCGCTGAGCGGAGCAAGCCGGAGGCGGGCGAAGTCGAAGCGAGGCGAGGTGCATGCCTTTGTGGTTGAAAAGGTGTCCCCGTAAAAGCGGTGGAACCACAATTTTAAGGTTGTTTCGTCTGGGAAAACACCCTCCTCGCAAGGACATATACTCTGCCTCCCAACTGCCCGGAACCTGACACACGCCTGACAAGGCAGGGGAATATCCTGTAGTCGAAATCACGATTCGCATTACAAGGAGGTTCCCATGAAACAAGTTCAAACCATCGTCAACACAGCCCTGGCCTGTACGCTGATCTTCATCCTGCTCAGCGCCGGCCTGCCGAACATCACTGCGAGCGCGGCCATGCCGACTCCCACTCCCGAAGCGGTAAGTGAAGCCGAATCCACCTGCGATCCGACCCGCACCATTAACGTCAGCGGCACCGCGGTCGTTAATGTCGTCCCCGACCGCGCCCTGGTGCAGCTGGGCGTGCAATCCAACGGTCGATCACCCAAGGAGGTACAGGCGAGGAATGCCGCAGCCATCAGCCAGGTGATCAAGGCGGTCAAGGCGCAGGGAGTGGAAGCCAAAGACATCACGACGGACTGGTACGTGATCGAGCCCCTGTACGAGGATTACGACTCGCTGTACATCAAGGGTTATCGCATTTACAACGTCGTAGCCATCACCATGCGCGACGTGTTCAAGACCAGCGATGTGATCGCGGCCGCCTTCCAGGCTGGCGCGAACCAGGTCGTGAACGTCGAGTTCTACACCAGTGAATTGAGAAAATACCGTGACCAGGCGCGCGAAATGGCCATGCAGGCGGCCTCCGAGAAAGCCGGAGCCCTGGCGGAAACGGCGGGCGCGGAAACCGGCTGTGTGCTGTCGATCAACGAAAACTCCTGGTCCTACTTCAATGGCTGGGGATGGGGCTGGTGGTGGCGCGGAAGCAACAACCAGAATCTGTGGACGCAGAACGCAGTGCAGAATGCAGCCCCCAGTGCAGGGGAAATGCCCTCCGGCGAGGGCGAACCGGTCAGCACCGGAAAGATCTCCATTCGCGCCGAGGTCAACGCAACCTTCAGCCTGAAATGATTATTTCCGTCCAGTGTATGATCATCCCGCAGGGAGACTCTCTGCGGGATGATCGTGCGTTTTGCCGGGTGCTATAATGAATCCGAAAGCCCGAGGCACGCGATGTCTGAAGTTCTCGATGAAATCTCGCGCGTCACCCCCTCCAAAACCGCCGCGCAGGCGGCCTACGACCGCATGAGCCGCTGGTACGATTGGCTGGCAGCGGGGGCCGAGAGACGGCTCACCAGTCTCGGGCTGCATAAGCTCGATGTTCAAAAGGGCGAGAAAGTCCTCGAGATCGGATGCGGGACCGGTCATGCCCTGGTTGAACTGGCAAAGGCAGCGGGCGAACCTGGCCTTGTGTGCGGAATCGATATTTCGCAGGGGATGATCAATGTGGC
Source organism: Chloroflexota bacterium (assembly GCA_016866195.1). GTDB lineage: Bacteria > Chloroflexota > Anaerolineae > Anaerolineales > Villigracilaceae > VGNF01. The sequence continues at coordinate 43,132 of VGNF01000001.1, forward strand.
CGGTGATCGACTCAAAGCCATTGGACTGGCCGACCGCGTGGAACTGACCTGCGGGGATGCGACCCAACTGACCTACGAAGAGGATTTCTTCGATGCGATCTTCATGGGCTTTGTGCTGGAATTGTTCGACACGCCGGAGATCCCGCCCCTGCTGGCAGAATGCCGCCGCGCGCTGCGCCAGGGCGGCCGCTTGTGCGTAGTCGCCCTGGCCAGGAGGGATCGATCGGCGGTACGCTTGTACGAGTGGTTCCATCGCAGGTTGCCCTCATATGTGGATTGCCGCCCGATCTATGCAAGACAGTCCATCCAATCAGCAGGGTTTGACCTTCTGGATTCGACAGAGGGGAAAATGTGGGGACTGCCGGTCGAAATCGTGCTGGCAATCGTCCCGCAGAAAAGGAACGGAATACGATGAATCTGAAATCCCAAATCAAGTGGACCATGATCCTCGGCATGCTGTCGCTGATCGCCGGATCCTTCGGTCATCTGGCATTGACCGACATATATCATGGCGAGGGAGACCTTTTCACCGAGTGGAACATCCTGCGCGCCTGCGCCATCGTCCTTCTATTTTTCATCGGCTCGGCGCTGCTTACCCTCAACCGTGCCCTGAAAGCAGTGTGACGAGGCTGGTCATAGGTTGGAATGATCAAATTCCATGTTGACTTCGGAGGCCGGATTCCATGAACACGCTTTCTTCAATCCTGCGCGGGATGGGCGGAATGCTGACACGGCCCGCGCGCACAGGCAAGTCCCTGGCAAGCGAGAAGAGCCTGAAACCCATCGCGGTCTTCGTGATCGCCTTCGGCCTGCTGCAATCCCTGCTGTTTCTGATTTCCTATCTGAGAAAAGATTACCCGCCTCCAGCGGAAGTGCTCGAAGTGTGGGTGGAGCACTGGGGCGAGGGGGTGATGCTGCCGTTCTTCAACATCCCCGCCGAGAGCTACCGCGGCTTCCAGGCGGCCATCCTGCTGCCCTTCTGCCTTGCGCTCTGGCTGCTGATGGGGGGCAGCGCGCGGCTGGTCGCTTTGCTGTTTGGCGGCCGGCACAGCTTCGAGACCTATCTAAGGATCACTGGGTTCACGTTCTTCACGATCTGGCTGATCGCGGCGTTCATTGACTTCCTGTACTCCGGCATTTTCCAGGATGCGGTGTTGAGAGGCTTGCGCGGTGAATACGGCGCGGCCGTGGATTTTCTGCTTCAGATCTTCATGCCGATCGAGTACACCATCTTATACGGGCTGGCCGGGGTGAACATTTTCATCGCGACCCGAACGATCGAGAGGTTTGCATGGTGGAAGGCCGCGCTGGTCGGACTCGCCGCCTTCGCCTGGCCGATGGCCCTTGTTTCGAGCGTGGTGAGGTGAGATCCATTCCCCCGGCAGAACAACAGGCAGATCAAGAGACCTGCCTGTCCTAGCGAACGTTCCGTCAACGACTATTGATTGATGCCCAGGTAGGCATAGGCAGCCGCGACGGCCAGCCCCAGCCACGACTGTCCGAGGTCCGTCAGCGGCTGCAGCACTCCCGGATGCTGGAGAAAACCCACGATGAAGGCCAGCAAGCCGAACAGGGTCCACACCAGGAGATAGGCAATGGTCGTGGTCTGCAGGATCGATTTTGCCTGCTCGCTGGGATTGTTATCGAGCACGCGTGCGGCCGGCGTCTTGCCCGGTTCGGTGATGGCCAATTCGGCGATGACCAGAGCCGATACCAGGCCGCCCACCGTGGCCATGGTCACGCTCATCCCGCTGGTGAAACTGTCCTTGGTGTAGGTCTTGCATTCAGCTCCCTGACTCATGCAGCTCGTGACCAGCAGCGCCACGATCACCGTAACACATACAGCCCCAGCAGGATCACTGCGATCACCCCTCCAAAAATGCTTTTTTGAGACCTGGGTTTCGCATCCTGTTCCGGGCAATGAACAGGAATGCCTCCTCCTTTCCTTCAGAACCCGGATTGCCCTCCGTGAAAGAACCGCCCATTTCCTGCATCGGGAATGGGATTACGTCATTTTGATTTTATAACAATCTGCCTTCAGAATCAACGCAAGGTCTCATTTCAGAAGCACTCACCCATAGAAGGCGTCATGCCTTTTCCCCCCTGAATTGCGTTTCGTACAGCTGGGCATATAGTCCATTGTACGCAAGCAGTTCCTCGTGCGTGCCGCGCTCGACGATCTTTCCACGGTCCATCACCAGGATCAAATTCGCGGCGAGAATGGTGGACAGGCGATGGGCAATCACAATTGAAGTGCGTCCAGCCATCACGCGCTTCAAGGCCTCCTGGATCAACGATTCAGATTCGCTGTCGAGGTGGCTGGTGGCTTCGTCGAGCACGAGGATGCGCGGATCCTTGAGGATCACGCGCGCCAGGGCGATGCGCTGTTTCTCGCCTCCGCTCAGGCGGTAACCGCGCTCACCCACGATCGTGTCATAGCCATCGGGCAGGTCGGCGATGAAGCTGTGGATGTTGGCGGCGTGCGCCGCGGCCTCGATCTCCGCCTGCGAGGCATCCATCTTCGCGTAGGTCAGGTTCGTGCGGATGGTGTCGTGGAAGAGATAGGTCTCCTGAGTCACCATGCCGATGGCGGCGGAAAGCGATTCGAGCGTGACCTCGCGCAGGTCGTGCCCGTCGATGCGGATGGTGCCGGCGGTCGGATCGTAAAATCGCGGAATCAAATAGGTCACTGTGGTCTTGCCCGCGCCCGACGGACCGACCAGGGCAATCAGACTCCCGGCCGTGGCTTTGAAGGTTATTCCATCGAGGGCGACCTCTCGCGCTTGCGAGATGGATTCGGATTCGTCGGAGTCCGATGCGTCATCCATCCCCCGTCGCCCATCATCAGTGGACTGTTGTTTATCCGCAAGCGACATCACCGCTTTCACATTCTCCATGCTGCCGTAGCGTTTGACTTCGCTGAGCAGTTTCGCCTCGTCGATGCTGTAGTCGAAATATACGTTCTCGAATTCGAACCCGCCGCGGACCTCGTGAAGTCTCACCGCATTCTCCCTCTCGACGATGTCTTGCGGCAGGTCGAGCACCTCGAAGACACGTTCGAAAGAAACCATGCTGGTGCTGAAATCCACCGGCGCGGTGGCCAGGCCCTGCAGCGCGCCGTAGAGCCGGCCGAGATAGGCGCCAAAAGCAACGATGGTGCCGACCGTGAACGTGCCCTGGATGACGTACCAGCCGCCCAGGCCGTAGACCAGCGCCGTGCCAACCGCGCTGACCAGTCCAAGGATGATAAAGAAGGCCGAGCCGATCACCGCGCGCTGCACGCCGATGTCGCGCACTCCCGCGGCGCGGCTGCGAAAACGCGCCTCCTCCTCGCGGGCGCGGCCGAACAACTTGACCAGCAGCGCGCCGCCGATATTGAGGGTCTCGTTCATATGCGCGTTCATCTGCGCGTTCAGGTCCATCGCCCGCCGCGCGATCTCGCGCAGCGACAGGCCGAGCTGCCGCGCGACGATCAGGAAGAGCGGCAGGACGATCACGCTGAGCAGGGTCAGCTTCCACTCGAGCGCCAGCATGACGGACAGGATGGCGGCTGCCTCGATGATATTGGTGACGATGTTGACAATGGTGCTGGAGATGGCGTTCTGCGCGCCGACCACGTCGCTGTTGAGGCGGGACATCAGTTCCCCGACCTTGGTGTTGGTGAAGAACCGCAGCGACATGCGCTGCAGGCGCGCGAAGAGCGAGGAACGCAGGTCGTAGATCACGCCCTCGCCCACGGCCGCGTTCAGGCGGCGCTGGATCACCGAGATCCCGCCGTTGAGGATCGGCAGGAGCAGCAGCGCCAGCGCCAGCACGACCAGCCGATTCAGATCCTTCTGCGGCAGCACCGAATCGATCATCGTCCGGAAGATCAGCGGCGAGACCAGTCCCACCGCCGTGCTGAACAGGATGGTCACCAGCATGCCGCCGATGTGCCCCCAGTACGGCCGCGCGTAGGCGAGGACGCGCAGCAGCAGATCCCGGGTCACCCGGGGTTTTTGGTCGCCCTGGCGCATGGCCATGAACCAGCCGTATCCGTGCATTAATTAATCTCCCGAATAAAGGTCTGATGAACGCGAAGTCAACGGTGATCTGCAGACCATCCGACTATAAGACCATTTGACCAACAGTGCAACTGGAAAATAGGAGAAGTTAATCGAAGTCTGATTTACTGCTTTTTGCATAAATCTCTAAACTGAATGGAGTTGACATAATGCAGGAAATAGACACTCGAGTATAGATATTTACTCAGCACCCTGTAGGGGGCTTTAATTTATCAGGACTGACAAATTACATATAGTTTTCATGCCCCAACTTGCAAGAACGAAATCATAGAACAAGTGGGACGCAAATCCCGACGAGTTTCTCAGGTGCTGCACGCGATTTCTGTCGTTTGAAATGGAAAAGCACAGAGGTGCAAACAACGGTAAAATACAGATATGAACAAGAAAATGCCGGCGCGAATCAAAAAACTTATGCAGGAGTTGAAAGAAGGACTCGACCGCATTTATGGCGGCAAATTAAGAGGCGTTTATCTGTACGGCTCCTATGCACGCGGGGATTATCGCCGCGGGTCAGATGTGGATGTAATGATCCTTTTAAGCGATTATGTGGATTACTGGGAAGAGTGGCGGCGCTCGAGCAATTATGTCAGCGATATTTCGCTGGAACATGATGTAACCATCAGCTGTATTCTTATCAAGGAAATCCAGTGGAATCATGCGGACAGGCCTGTGATTTACAATATCCACAGGGAGGGGATAGCAGTTTGAAGGAATATACCCGGAAGTTGCTCAATAAGGCGCTGGACGCCATCGAAGCGGCAGAGGGCCTACTGAATATGGATAAAGCGGAAATTGCGGCGGGGCGCGCCTATTACGCGATGTTTTATATGGCTGAAGCGCTGCTTTATGAGAAAGATTTACAATTCAACCAACACGGACAGGTAATTGCCGCCTACGGAAGAGAGTTTGCGAAAACAAACGAACTTGACCCCAAATTCCATCACTGGCTGAGATCGGGGTTTGACACCCGTATATCGGGGGATTACGATGTGGATACGGGGATCAGCAGTGAAATCGTCTCGGAAATGATCGCTCATGCACGGGAATTTTTATCTGCAGCACAAAACTACCTGGGTTGAGGTCTTTCGATTAAAAATGCCTGGCAATAAATCTGCGTCGATAGCTGTCATCTTGACCGTAATCCTGCTTCTTGTCATTGCCGTGTTTTCAATTTTCATGCAGCTGGTGGCCTTCAACGGCGCAGGCGAGCGGCAGGGTATCACCGCCATGGGGATCTCGCTCATCTGCCAGGCGGCAGGGATCGTTGTCCTGACTGTGCTTGCGCGCCGGCTGACCGGCCTTTTGATCACGAAATTGAACTGGAATGGGACGCTGGCAGTTGCCGCTGCTGTATTCTTAAGTGTCTTGTTCGGCGCAGGGTTATCGTTCCTTTCGATCATCATATCCGCTCTGGCGGCTGGAATTGAATAAAACAGGACGTAAAATAACGATCGAGACTTCGCCGCCTTCCCGCCCATCATTCTAGCAGGTATGGAGAATGCTTGTTCCGGGGGATATAATGAAAACATCCCGATGAAAAAACTTGCGCGCATTCTCGCAGCATTATCAGCAATTGCCGGCATTTTGGTCCTCATCCGATCCCCCAAGGGACGGGCCGGCGGCTACTTGTGGCTGCCCAAGCTGCTGGCCGGCGCGTGGGCGCCGTTCCTAGCCATAGCCGGCGCGGTCGGCGCGCTGCTCGGCTTGCTGCGCGGCGATCTCACTTCCATGCTGACGGGTGCATTCGGCGCGTTCGCCGCGACGCGGCACACGGTCCGCGTGACGAGACGCAGGCATGATCCTTTCGAGGCAGCCTTCGGCAGGGATTGGGAACAGCGCATCCCGGCGGACTTGTGGATGCGGTTGTCGCGTCCCTATGAATTGATCCAGCCTTCGAAACCGTTTGGTCCGCATCAACAGAATGTGGATATCGGAACAAAACATCCCCTGCTGTGCGACCTCTGGCTGCCGCCGTTCGAAGCTCAGCGCAGCGGACTCGGTCTGATCTTCCTGCACGGCACGTGGTGGCAGGCGGTGGACAAGGATTTTCTCATCCGCCCATTGTTCCAGCGCCTGGTGAATCAAGGACACGTAGTGATGGAGGTGGCCTACTCGCTCGCGCCCGCGGCGACAATCTACATAATGTTGGATGAGGTGAAACAATCCATAGCCTGGATGAAGGAGCACGCCGCGCATCTGGGAGTTAACCCCGAACGAATTGCCCTGATGGGCGGCTCGGTTGGCGGCGGACACCTTGCCCTGATGGCCGCGTACACCCCGAACTTTCCGGAGTTCCAACCCAAAGATGTGAAGGCGGATACCTCTGTGCGCACCGTGATCTCGATGTACGGCGTCACGGATATGACCGCCTACTTCCAAGAATACGGCGTTTTGAATCCCGGCCAGCCGGAGATCAGCTCACAGATCACGGAGGAGATGCGCCCGTCCGTGCATGACAAAACATTGATGGACAGGCTGCTCACACGTCTGCGATTCTTCCCCGCCTATCGTTATTCGAACATGCCCGGCGGCGCGGCGCTGCTGATCGACCTGCTCGGCGGGACGTTGGAGGAAATCCCGCACGCGTACGAACGCTTCTCCCCGATCACGCACGCCGGGGCGCACTGCCCCCCAACCCTGCAGATCTTCGGAGACCAGGATTTCGCCATCGAGGTTTCACACGGCCGGCGGCTGCACCGGGCTCTGCAAGCCGCAGGCGTGGAATCGGTTTACATCGAGTTTCCGGACACCGTGCACGCCTTCGATCAATACTTCGGCGTCTCGCGGCGCGTGGCTCCCGCGGCACAAATGGCGACCAACGACATCGAGCAGTTCCTGGCGATAATGGTTTGATTGGCGAATCCCACTGCTTCTTGCATAAACCTATAAACCGAATGAGGTCGAATGATGGCAGCAAATCGCCACACGGGTTAAGATGTTAACGCAGCATCCTGCAACTTCGTCTGGGAAACGAACAAAACAGCGCACCCCATGGTTTCAGACCACGGGGTGCGCTGTTTCGATCTTCAGGGAATTTACCGATCGATATAAACGGTTACTCGGTCTCTTCGTGCTGACCCGAATTGCCGGGATCCAGCTGGAAGTTGCCCTTCCCCTTCTGTCCGTTGACATCCGCGGTGTTCATTGCGTATTGAAGCACAGAATAGGCAATGGCATCCGAGTTGACATCCAGTGCGTAATCATTGTTGTTGGCATACGTATCGCATGCCAGGTGATAGCACTGATCATACTGCTGACCGGCGACACCGCCCCAAATCGCGACTTCCTGGGCAGTCTTGATCCCCTCGGCTCCCGTGAAGAGACCACCGGAGGGAATGTTGTTGGCGATAAACGGACCATAGTCCGAACGACCGCTGAAATCCGTGCCCTTGAACGGCACTCCGACGCTGTTAAAATATCTCTCGAAGGTCTTCTCGATCTCCGCCGAACCGGAGGGGCCGGGCCCGGCTCCCTGGGCGTCCGAGTCATCGCCGTCATAGATGAAGAATACGTGGTTCGGCGAGCCGACCATGTCGAAGTTCAGGTACAGGGTGATGCGGGCCAATTCCGCCGCGCTCAGGCCGTTGACGTAAGCCGTCGAGCCGACCAGCCCGGCCTCTTCCGCACCCCACCAGGCAAAGCGCACCTTATTACGCGGTTTGACCTTGGCCATCTGTTCCGCCACTTCGATTAGTACAGCGGAGCCGGAGCCGTTGTCATTGATGCCTGGCCCGCGCTGGACCGAATCCAGATGCGCGCCCGCCATGACCACGTTGTTCGGATCACCCTGCTTCGATTCAGCGATCACATTGTATTGAATGATATCCTGAGCCGGATCGACCCTGACGTGTGCAGTCGTGCCCGCCTGCGAAAGCGCAACTCCGTTGGCAAACGAACCGCCGACCACGGGGATGCTTGCGATGAAGGGCAGGAGCGTTCCGACGATCAGATCTTCACGCTGAGGGGTGTTGCCTTGGTTGAAGATGATCACGGCCGAGGCGCCCGCCGCCTGTGCATTTTGGGCCTTGAGCGCGAAGGTGCAGGTGCCGCGCTGGATCAGAGCGATGTTACCGGCGGGGAACCCTGCAAAATCTGCGGCTTCGCATCCACTGTTGCTGGCGCGCGGCGGCACGAGATTGATATCGACCGCGGTCACGGCCGCAGTCACATCACCATACCCCGTACCGGTAAAGGCGCCGGTCTCATACGTGGCCGAGATGGGTGTTAGTTGCTGAAGCACCGCCGGGGGAACGTAAACAAACGGGAAGGCGTTGAGCGTCACGTTATACCCGGCCGCGGTCATGCGGTTCACAACATATTGAACGGAGGCGTCGTACCCCGGAGTTCCGGAGGCGCGGATACCCCCATTGGCATCGGCAATGGCCTGGAAGGCCGCCTGATGTTCCCGCACACCCCCCAGGGTCACACACTCCAGAAGCTTGGCGAAGGTGTTGTTTACCCGTGTGTCACAAGCCGCGGGGCCGGCCATGGCACCGGGTACGAAAGCCAGCGTTGAGGCGATGACTGCCAACAGGCTCAGAATACGGATGGATTTAATGAACAAATCTTTCTCCTCTTTGGTGAATGGATGGTCGTGCAATTTTCGAGCATCTTGCGATTTTCCATACAGATTGTGCCCTTCCTTCGAATCACCTCCTTATAAACAAAAAGGCTGCCAGAAAAGGATCCCTTTCGGCAGCCCGGCTGTCTGTCCTGTGTGACAGACCCGTGACTTTGCGTCCCCGCCTCGCGGCAGGTTGCCAGTTCGTGACAGATGAATTAACCCTAAATTCATCCGAATTATATTAATCATGCCTTAAAGCCTCAAGGTGAGGATAGAAATTGGATGGTCGGCCTGGAGCCGTATTTGCGGTTTCATCCTTGTTGCAGCTAATGATGGACTTGCTCAAGAATCGGCGTATACTGAGGGATAAACAACATGTTCGAAATCACCACCGCCTGGAAATCTGCTTTCCCCGGCGCTCACGCCGGAGTGCTTGTCATGCGCGATGCTTTCAACCCGGCGCAGCATCCGTCGCTGGAAAAGCAAAAGGCTGAGCTGGAACAGACTTTGCGGGAACAGTATGCCGGGCGGGACCGAAGCGCGCTCACAGGGCTTCCGATATTGAAGATCTTTCGTGAGTACTATCTTCGATTCAAGAAAACCTATCACGTTCAGCTGCAGCTTGAATCGATCCTCTTCAAGGGCAAGTCCATCCCAAGCGTGGCTGCGCTGGTCGAGGTCATGTTCATGGCTGAGATGAAGAACCTGCTGCTGACCGCCGTCCACGATCTGGATGCCGTGCAGCTGCCCCTCGTACTTGATGTCACACGCGGCACGGAGAGCTATCAAACCCTGCAGGGCGAAACGAAAACCGTCAAACCCGGCGACATGATGATCAGCGACGGAACTGGGATCGTCTCGAACATCATCTACGGCCCGGACCGGCGCACGCAGGTCACTCCGCAAACGCGCAATGCAGTATTCACCGTGTATGCCCCCTCCGGTATCGACGAGGCGGTGATTCTCAACCATCTGCAGGATATGGAGATCTACGTGAAGGGGTTCGCGCCGCGGGCGCAGACCGAGGTGCTGCAGGTCCTCGGTGCCGAGCACAACGTGGTGCGTTAATGTGTAAACCCCATCCGCCGCTTGGGAATGAAAATCACAAGACGGTATTTGGATACGTATGCAAGGAGGAGCAGGCATGACCGCCAAGGTCGTCCTTAATCCATATTCCAACCGCTGGAACGCGCAGGCGCGCTGGCCCGAAGCGGAAGCGGCGCTCAAAGCCGCGGGCGTGGAATTTGAAGTGGCAATTTCACAAAACAAAGGTGGGATCGTCGAGCTGGTTGCACAGGCTGTCCGAGACGGCTTTTCGCCGATCATCATTGCTGGCGGCGACGGATCCATAGGCGATGCGGTCAATGGACTGGCCCAGGCCGCCAGGTCGGGCGAGGAGCCGCTGGGTCCGCTGGGGATCATGCCGCTGGGCTCGGCCAACGATCTGATCTTCAACCTGAACATGTCCGCCGACCTGGGGGAGGCCGCCCGGGTCATTGCGGCCGGCAAGATCCGCAGGGTCGACCTGGGCATGCTCAACAGCCGCTATTTCGCGAACAACTCCGCCGCGGGGCTGGAGCCCTACGTCACCACCAAGCATGAACGCATCCACTGGATCAAGGGCATGGCGCGCTACCTGGTCGCCGCGGTCTGGGCCATCATGGACAAGCCGGAATGGCAGGGCGAAGTCCGGTGGGACGACGGCGAATACAAGGGCCCGCTCTCCCTGGTCTCGATCGGCAACGGCAGGCGCACGGGAGGGTTCTTCATGACGCCTCACGCCGACCCGACGGATGGCAAATTAACCCTGGCCTTCGGATACCGCGGCACGCGGCTGGGACTGTTCCAGGCGCTCCCGCGCGCCTTCAAGGAAGGGGAGGGCAGCTACGTGGAAATGGACGGCATGCACGAAGTACATTCGACAAAGGTCAGCATTCACCTCGACCATCCCTCCCCCGCCCACACGGATGGTGAGTTGTTCACCGATCAAGTGAAGGATTTCGAGTACTCGATCCAGCCCGGACGGTTGCAGATCCTGGCTCCATGAATTTCGGACACGCATCGGGCGCGATCGCCGGCATGCTTCCCATTCATCGAGTGGAGACCTACCTTCAGCACTTTCCATCCCATCTGCGGGATATCGTGCTCGAACTGCGGAACATCATTCTCTCGGTCGCACCGGACGCGGTGGAAGTGATTCGTTGGAAGGGTTTGAGTTACTTCCACGCGGGACGCGGAGGCATCGTCAGCGCCGGCATCTGTCAGATCGGGATCCAGGACGACCGGGTTCACCTGGGATTCATCCACGGCGCATTTCTGCCCGATCCGCGCGGACTGCTCCAAGGGACGCGCAAGGCCAAACGCTTTGTGCGGATCGAATCCTTTGACCGGGCTCCATGGGAGGATTTAAAGAACTTGATCCTCGCCGCCTCCAACTTCGACCCACGCGCACTTCATCCGCAACAATATGAAATCTAGGAGCCAAACCTCATGCCTCCACGCCCGCGCCACCCGATGCCGGAGTTCGTACGCGAGGCGCTCACCACCCGCGGCCTGATGGACCTGTACCGCGCCCGTCCGCCATACCAGCGGAACGACTACATCGGCTGGATCACGCGCGCCAAAACCGAGGTCACACGGCAGAAACGCCTGAACCAAATGCTGGACGAACTCGAACGCGGCGGTATGTATATGAAAATGAAGTGGATGGGCAAATAACGTTTACAATGGGGCAATGGATCAAGCGGACATCATCCAAAGAACGGCTGATCACATCGAACAGGAATTTCAAGATGATTCCTCAGGCCATGATTGGTGGCACGTTCACCGCGTATGGCGGACTGCGCTTTTCCTGTGCGAACGCGAAAAAGCAGACGCCTTCGTGGTCCAGTTAGCCGCTCTGCTGCACGACCTCGACGATTGGAAGCTCAACCAGGATGGGGATAAAACGCCGCGCCGCGCCAGGAAATGGATGGAATCCTGTGGTGTCGACCCCAAGATCATCGAACAGGTCTGCGAGATCATCGAGCACATATCCTTCAAGGGCGCGGCGGTGGAGGAGACCATGCCCAGCCTTGAGGGAAGGATCGTGCAGGACGCCGACCGACTGGATGCCATCGGCGCCATCGGCATCGGCCGCGCCTTCGCCTTCGGCGGAACCAAGAACCGCATGATATTCGATCCCGCGTCACCACCGCGGCAGCATGCGAGCTTCGAGGAGTACAGGAGCAGTACAAGCGCCACGATCAATCACTTTTATGAAAAATTGCTGCTTCTGAAAGATCGCATGAACACACCCACCGCGAAAAGTATCGCCGAAGCCAGACACGCAATCATGCTTCGCTATCTCGAACAATTCATGGGCGAGTGGGAGGGCAGGGACATCAAATAAAATCCCCTGCGGTGGGCAGGGGATCGTATTCTGTCACGGTATGGCTTCAAAGGGCAGGTTGGCGCTGATCTCGTAATCGAACGAACCCACGTTATCTGCATAACATGTGGGCGGGCCGAAAAAGAATGAGCCGTCCACAAGGCCGACGAACAGCCTCGTGGCTGCGGCTGGAGCGACAAAGTTCTGCCGCGCTCCGGCGCTGTTGGCGCCGTCTCCGATAAAGAACACCTGCCCGATTTGCGGCTCGAGGCGCATGAACTCAACTCCAGTGGCATCCGCCGTGAAGCGGATCAGGTCCGGCGCGGGCTCCAGCGGTATGGCATCGGTGAGAAACACACCCGCCAGCGCGCCAGCCGGGCCTTCGTAACCGCTGATGCCTCCGAAGGACTCGATACCAGCCATCGAACCGTTCGGGTCGCCATCCGGTGGATAGCCCTGATCGAGCGGACCGCCATAAAAATTGATCAAGCCCGTGGCTTTGAACGTAAACTCGCTTCCCGCGCTCACGCGATACCCAGGCGGGAAGGCCTCCTGAATCACGCCACCATCACGGCAGGAGAACACGGGAATTTCCGATGGCTCTCCGAGGGGTGGGATGGTGATGTCGCTGCGACCGGCAAGATACAATACCGGCGAAGCCCCGGTGGCTCGCACCACGCTCGTGGGTGCGGCTGCGGGAATTTGTTCCAAAGCCGGGGCCGGCGGCAGGGAAAGCCCGTATTGCCCGAGCAGTTCACTGCCCGTGTACCACAGATACAATCCAACACAAGCCGTCAGCAGACAGCATAGAACGATCAAAACGAGCAGGATGATACCGATCCTTGAACCACGTTTTCTTTGCATAAATCAACCTCCTTGGCTGCTGAATTGTATCAAACTAACGATTCAAGGATCAATGCCCCCATGGTCTTATGGAGGCTGAGGTACGAGGCCTGGGTCCGCAGGGATCCCGCCAGGCTTGCTCGGCGCGGGACTTCGCGAAACATCCCCCTGGGCACGATCGTCAAAGGGCAGGTCAATGCTCGGCCAGGTCCAAAGGCCTTAGCCGAGCAGCGCAGCTACCTCGCAAGTCATGATTACCTGGTTAATTTAGAAACCATCGCGTTCGGGGATTCATAGACCATAATCAGGGAGTCTGAACTGCGTACCGATAAGCCCAGATCGCGCAGGGATTTCGCAAGGTCGCGTTCGTCATTTTCTCGGGGGATCAAAACCACCAGATAATCGTAGCCCACACCGTTGCGTATGCTCCATTCCTCGACGCATTGAACATCCGCGCAGCCCTGGAAGGCGATTAGCTCGTCGTACCACGGGAAGAAGCGCTCGCCCAATGTCCACTCCAAACCCTGCATGGTCGTGAGACTCCTTTGGCCTGTCAGCGCGGGGAACCACTCCTGCAACGGATCGGACATGGAGTATTCACGGCCGGTGGCAAGCAGAAACATCTTTTCGCCGGAAATGTTTCCCTTTACCCATTCGATCATCTCAAGGTCGGCGCGTTTCAGGCTGGTATTGATCAACTGGAGGTCGGAGATGCCCGCCGCAAGTACCAGGTAGGTCGTCGTCAGGCCCGGGAGCAGCAGGCGGGTCATTCGATGTCCAAATGGATCATCGGACCGGTTGAGCCGCATCCCGATCTTGTTCAAACCGATCCCTGCCAGCATCGAAAGGGGCAGCAGGGCGATACCGCCGGCACCGCGCGGGTCGGCGAGGAACACCAGCAACGGCCAGACGGACAGAAAGTATTCGCGTTGCCGGATTTGGATCCAGGCGCCCACAGCGGCAAGCAGCAGGGCGGGGAGGAAGAGAACATTCCCCAGGTTGTCCAATTGCAGCAGCGCGAGATAAGCCTCCAGCGTGCGCTGGCTGGTCTGGCCCGCGGAGAGCAGCGGTGCAAGACCGTATCGGGAGAGGACCAGCCCCCACCAGGGCAGGGTGAGAAGGGCCACGCCCAAGCCGATAAGGGCTGCCGAAAAAACGCCGCGCCTGGTTCTCCCATAAAAAATGAAGATCAAAACACCTCCTAAAGCAGCGTGCAGCGCGGTCTGCGGATTTTTTAACACCGCGCCCGCGCCGAAGAGCATCGTGAGCACAAGCTGCCGGGGTTTATCATCTTTGAACAGGGAGATCACCTGCCACAGCATGAGCAGAAGGAAGAACATGCCCAAGGCGCGCGTGATCCCTCCGCCCATCACCTGCCACAGGAAGGCGCGCGGGGAAAGCGCGTAGATCAGGGCCGCCAGCGCCGCCTCAGAACGGGAGGGGAGGAGCGATCTGGAAAATTTGTAGAAGGCCAGGATCGAGATCGTATTGACCAGGGCCGGCAGCCAGGTCAGGACGGTCAACTCGGAGAGGTGCAGCAGGTCCGAAAGCGCGGCTGCCATGTAAAATCCCAACGGTGGGTAGGCAAAGGGAATCCCGGCTTGATTGAAGCTGGTGTACAAAGGCAGAAGGTAGCGGTTCGCCTTCAAATCCTGGATCATGACGTGAAACATACCCCCGTCGTTGAGCGGGAATCCGTTCGAGGCCGCCGGCGCAAAGCGGACAGCCGCGCCGAACACCACTGCGCTCATCAAAACCAGCGCAGGCCAGTCAGGCTTGCGATCCACAGCCACCTCATTGGACACAGGCAGATTGTACATCACCACGCCATGTTATACTGATTCCAAGCATTGAGGAAACAACCGATGAATCACACTTCACATGGTCGTCTCACTGCGCTCTTCCTGATCGCTTCCGCGATTCTTGCCTGCGGGCAATTCAATTGGATTTCAACCGCCACTCCCGAACCGACGGAGACCGAGACTCCCTCGCCTCTCCCGATCCCATCCGATCCGGAAGCCGGCTCGGCCGGGCTGGGTGATTCGCTCTATCCCGGGTTCGGCAACGGCGGATATCAGGTGGAACACTACACGCTGGACATCACCGTGCATGACGTGTCCACGAGCGACATGACCGCGGTGACCTCCATCGAGGCGAAGGCGACCCAGGACTTGCGCCAATTCAACCTGGATTTCATCGGCTTTGAGATCAATTCGATCACAATCGACGAGGAGCCGGCGGAGTACGAGCGTTCCGGCCAGGAGCTGACAATCGTCCCATCCAAACCGATCGCGAACGGTCATTCCTTCGCAACGGAGATCCAGTATGCCGGATCCCCCGAACCGCTGTACTCACAGGCGCTGCCCTTCCAGACCGGCTGGGTGACCATCGAAGGCGGCAGTTTCGTGCTCAGCGAACCGGACGGCTCTGCAAGTTTCTACCCGGTGAACGACCATCCGTTGGACAAAGCAACCTACACCTTCCGCGTCACCGTCCCCAGACCGTTCGAGGTGGCAGCGAACGGCGTGCTGACCGAGACCATCGAGGAGGAGGATTCAACCACCTTCGTGTTCGAGATGCGCGATCCCATGGGGG
>VGNF01000002.1 GCA_016866195.1 Chloroflexota bacterium
CCGCCGCGTCCGCGATTGCCGTTGCATGCCCAGTGACGAAGATCGTGATGCTCACCGTATCCGAGCACGAAGACGACTTGCTGGCCGCGTTCAAGGCCGGGGCGCGCGGCTACGTTCTCAAAGGCATCTCGGCGCGCGATCTCGTGAACATCCTGCGCGCGGTGGCCGCGGGCGAAGTGTATGTCTCGTCCTCCCTCGCCGCGGGAATGTTGTTGGAAATGACGCACAGCCGCCCGCCGGATCCACTGAGCGATCTCACCGAACGCGAACGCGAAATATTCCAACTGCTGGCCAAAGGCCTGACCAATCGCGAAATCGGTGAGCGCATGCACCTGGCCGAAAAAACCATCAAACATTACATGACCAACGTAATGGGAAAACTGCACGTCCGCAGCCGCGTGGAGGCCGCGATCCTGGCAGCCCGCCATGAGGAGCGGAGGGAATGACTCCGCGCTTGTGAAGAATCGGGCATGGAGTCTGGCGTTTCATTCATGTGTGTGTTATTCTTGCGCCTATTCTGCAAAGTCACCGCTTAAGAATCATTTACTGGTCTCGGTACGGCGGCGGTGGTCGAGTAGGACGCAGTCCGTATCGAGACCCCGCCGCTTACTCGAGCAACGCGCGCACAGGACAGTAATGGCGCAACTCGAAATCCGTCTGCTCGGAAGCCCGCAATTTCTGTGAGCCAACTCCCCCATCACCGATTTCATCTCCAACAAGGTTCCCGCCCTGCTGACCTATCTCGCCGTCACCCACCCCCCACCGCGCCAACATCTATCGGAAAATATTCTGGAACATATTTTAGACCGCCGCCTCGTCAACGCCATACCGACCACACGATTTGCGTTCAACGGAAATTTATTTGAGCGTGCGGATGAACGAAACAACCTGCCAGATCTGCTCATCGGTCAGAACGCCTCTCCATGCAACCATGGAAGTGCCTTCCTTGCCAGTGGCAATACGCCAGAATAGATAGTCGTCTCCTGCAGCAACCTGTAAATCTGCAAGGTTTTTGGGGGTGGGATCAAGCGCGGCACCAGCGGGACCATCACCATGGCCTTGAGATCCGTGACATGATTCACAATTGGTCTTGAACAAACTCGCGCCAGCAGCGGATGCATCCGCGCCCAAGGGATTGGCCAGACCGGCAAAATCGGATGGAACGGGAGCTAATGTAGCAACCGCATCCGCCCCGCCGCCACAAGCCGTCAAAGCGAGGGCGGCTAAAACCAAAACGGCAGAAAACCAGACTTTCTTCATAGTCGATACCTCCGGTTGTTATTTAGCAGGCGGCTCACGAAAACTGAGCGCAGTCTGCACTCTCCAACGCCTCCGCCGGGCGATAATAGCCGCCGTGAGCGCAGGCGTAACAGACGATGTGACTATCGTAAATGATATCGCGTTCGTTGATAACCTCTTCCCCGCACACCTCGCAATTGACGCGTACGCCTGGTCTGCTGAGAATTTGTTCGATGGCTGTATTGAGCGTAACCTCCTGAATCGAGAGCAATTCATCGTCTGGCATAACTTGATAGGCGTGGAGTTGGGCGAAGTAATGGCGATTTTCTTCAGGAACCAACTCGAACGCGCGTTGACGGATATCAAGCCGTGGGGCGACACGAAGCGCTGTCCCTGAGACGAGATCTATGAAAGTCGCGGCAATTTTCCCGTAGTCTTCGACGCGCAGGGTGCGATGTCCAATCGTGCAACCGGTCGCGACCTCCACCCCGTCTGCAAAGCATCCATCCGTTTCAAGAATAACGAGCAGACGTTTATCCGCGCGTGGAACGGAAAGCCCCAACGCCGCCGCGCCCGCCAACGCCGCGCGGACTCCCAACACTTGCCGCGGACATAAGTGTGTGTGCCGCGCGGCAGAACGCTCAAGCAGGCTTTGGATGTTCATCAGGATTTTTATCCAATCCGTTGACCGCGCCGCTCAATAACAAAAAGCCGAGCAACACGAGCAACGCGTAATACGATAAATCCCAGCGCAAGCCGCCGAGCGCGATGAGAGCCAAGCCCAATGCCTGGCGACGCGTGTTTTCGCGTTTCATCAATGAAGTAAACGTGTAAAGCCACAAACCAAACGCGAGAATATAAATCGGCGCGGGCAGATAACCCGTAAGCGCGACCGACCAAATCATCAACGTGGGCGGAAGCCATTGAACGCTGAACCACAAGCCAGCCAAAAGAATCGCGCCGATTATGCCGACAAGGGCGGCTATCCACTCGCGGCGCGGACGCAACAGGATGAACGGCGCGGCAAGGGTCGCCAGAACGATGAGCAGTTCGCTCAAGCCGCGCGCTTCGGCGGTATAGGGGGATGTCGCATGAATGGTGTTGACAATGGTTGGATAAGCCAGCGCGAGATATGCCGCGAGGAAGAACGCCAGCCAACCCATATAAGATTTGGATTGACGCGCAGACCAGAGCAAAATGCACATGGTCGTCAACGCAGACAGGATGAACGCGACAAACAAGAATGGAGGCGGCGCGTCGCCTGCAAGCGCGAGCACGATGGTCAACACAATCACCGCGACAATGCCATACCGCAATGAATGACGGGATGTCTGCCATGCCGCCATCATCAAAGACGCGAGGACCAGCAGGAAGGCAAAGGTCAACGCGATAGAGCCGATGAGCATCAACGTCTCTGTGATGGTTACGGTGATTTGCGCGCGCGGCAGAACGGGACCGAGTCGAATGAGCAATCGAAGCGAGAGAAATTCAATCAACGTCGCGACAGCCACAAAGGTCGAGAGGCGAGGCGCCCAAAACGTCAGAGACGAGCGAATCTGATTCAATCCCGAATCCCATCGCGAAGGCGCGGCGCCTGATTCTAATCGCATGACATGTCCTCCCCCTCCGGCGTCCCAGCGGCAATCGCAGATTCACCGAGAGCGGAGGCAAGGCTGACTCCGAGGTCTTCAGCCTCCGAAGCGATAAGCGAGGCGAGTATTTCAGTCAGCGCGGGGTAAAGAGGCAGACGCGCTTTCTCCTGAACGCGCGAGGCAAAGGCCGACGCCCAACATCCAAGATGGTCGCGCAAAAAAGAAGCGCGCGCGTCACGGCAAATTTGAGCCTGCTCAAGCATTTCATTCCGCAAGGCGTGCGCTTCCTTCGCGCACAACACCGCCATGAATTCCAATTCACATCCGATGTGGTCGACGCGCTCATGCGCCGCAGGCGACATCTGCATGCCAAAGGCTCGATAAAATCCCGAAATGTCGGCGAGGCTTTGCTCCATGCCCGCGAGCGAATATGACGACTCATACGGCGGACACAACGCCTGACGATGAAAAAGAAACGTATACTCCTCGGCGGGACTAAAATCGGAAGACGGCAACTGACGAATCGCGGAATGCAGATTGTTCAGACTCGCGCGCAATGAAGCCGCGTCGGGACTCACCCCAGCCTGCGCGGCTAAAGCGACGGCGTCCTCCAACTCCAGCACGACCAACTCAAAGTCCATCCCTTCCTGTGGATAGGCAAAGGCAAGCGCCAAGGTGGAATACAAAGCCGCGCGTGATTCGAGTTTGTTCAACATGAATTATTCCTCACGCGGCTTTACGTCGGCGCATGACCAGCAAGACGCCGCCGAGGATGACCAGTACGACGACAACCCCAACAGCAATCGCCGCGCCAATGGGAAGCCCAAGGATTTTCTTCGCGGGACCCGCGATACCTTCTTTGGTTTCAAGCAACATCGTCGTCCAGGTCGAAAGTTGTTTGCGCGCGCCCACTTGCTGGTCAGAACCGTCCCATGCGGCAAAGGCAATGGAAAAGGAACGGTCAGTGGTAAATTGTATGTCGGCGGCATCGTTGTCTGTCAACGAACGCGAAAAGACAACATACCACTTTCCATCCTGCCAGACGCCGCGACCCAGTAAATCCTGGTTCGCCTGTGATGTCACTGTGCCAAAGCCATAGGCATTCAAATCCTCCACCGGAGTCACGCGCGCCGGGTCCGAAAGCGGATTACCCGCAGACCAGCCGATTAGATACCTTTTGGCTGAGTCGGAATTGAAATCGGTGGGCAGGCGGAAGGGAGGCTCGCCAACGACGAAGGGATAATGGTCAAGCCAGAAATTTGGGTAGGCATCCACGACATCGAAAAAGCCTTCGTCCACATCGTATTGCCAGTCCGCTTTCCAATGCCAAAGGTTTGTCAACTGCCCTGCCGCGCCCATGCAGAGAATCTTTTGGGTTTGTTCCGCGTCGAGATCCTGCACGGAGAATTGGAGCGCGGCGGCGTCGCGAAATTCATCGGGTTTCGTGGCATGCAAGTCCTGCGTCTCATCCGTCCATACGAGGCGGAAGACAATATCCTTGCCATTGTTGAGCGATTGCACATCAATGGATGAAATCGTCGCCTGGAAGAGAGTCGGTTTGATGGCAGATTGCGGCGTGACCGAGGCGGTGTAGACCGGAACAGAATCCCACGCGGCTGACAGTGGGTCTGCCACCGGCAAATCCCCGTCCTGGTATGCCGATATGAACTGAGGCTGAGCCTGCGCCAGCGCCAATCCATTGGACGAAAGCGCAATCGCCAGCGCCAGCACGAACATAAGCGGAAGGTATTTGGAAAAACGTGTCATAGTGTTTTCCTTGATTGGGACCTGACAGGTTTTTCAAACCTGTCAGGTCTATTCTTACGGAGTATTGTGCAGGAAGGCGCCGGTCGCAGCGTTGAAATCCGGGCGGATGTAAATCGGCTCCTTGAGCGGGACGCGGGAAACTTCGTCGCCTTTCGCGTCGTAACCGTATGCAAAGCCTTCCTTCACGCGGAATTTCTCAATCCATTTATCGGTGGAACCCATCAACAAGAGGACACCCAACAACTCCGGATCATCCTTGACGCGCTTGTAGGTATCAATCGCGTTCGGCACGCCGGGACCGAACATCTGTAACAGAAATTCCGAAGGGACATGAATGGGCGGGATATAGTAGATGTTGACGTTCAACCCAAACTGCGGGTACAACGGCAGGGCAACTTTGCGTCCATGCACCAGAAAATCAACAGGGCTATCCAGCACGGCTTTATCGGGGAAGTTCACCCAGCCGTTGATGCGGATGCGCCCGATGCAACTGAGCGTGCAATATGTCTGCCGTCCCTGCTCGACGAGCGGGTAACAGGCAATGCACTTTTCGGAGACGCGCGTCACGGTGTTGTATAAAACCTTCTTGAACGGACAGGAACGCGCGCATTCGCGATAACCGCGGCAACGCGTCTGGTCAATCAACACGATGCCGTCCTCTTCGCGTTTGTAAATCGCTTTGCGCGGGCAGGAGGCGAGACAGGCGGGATAACTGCAATGGTTGCAGATGCGCTGTAGATAGAACATCCAGACCGGGTGCGGCAGGGTGAAATATGCTCCGGTGTCAATCGTCCCGGCGACTTCGTCCTCGCCGTGGTTCGGATGCGCCCAATCTTCGTCTTCAGGCAGGAAACCCAGCGCGGCGCGTCCGGCAGGCGCGGCTTCGAAGACGGTCTTGCCAGTGTAGACGCCGCCGCTCCACGATTGACCACCGAGTTGTTCGAGCAGGCGCACATCCCAGCCAAGCGGATAGGAGCCGTAGGGCTTGGTCTCCACGTTATTGAAGAACATATGCTCCTGCCCGCGCCCGGAAGTCCAGGCGTTTTTGCAGGCAAGCGTGCAAGTCTGACAGGCGATGCACTTGTTGATGTCGAAGACCGCGCCGAATTGTTTTTCAGGATACGCCGCCTCGTAGGGGTAGTCCATTTCGCGTCCGATTTGCCAGTTATATACTTTGGGCATGATGACCTCGTTGGTTGATTGCGTGATTGGCGCGTATTGGCGTGAGAGAACGCCGGTTACGCATGACTCTATCCTTCGATGGTAATGAAACCGCCAGCCAGATAATTCTTCATGGCGTCGTTCTCATATCCTGCGCGCAGACCGAGCGCGGCGGGTCGCCATAAACCTTCGCCATTCCAACCGCCATTTTCGGCTTTGGTGATTTTGACGAACGACTCTTTCGGCGCGCCGACCGTGCAATGGACGTCAATCGCAAAACCTGAGCCGATATTCTGACCGTACACATCCTTGCGCGTCAGCGTCTCGGTCATCAGCGTCGGTCTCAACCAGGTACGCACCGCGCTCTGGTGTCCGCCGTAACGGAACATGGCTTGATAACCCGTGCGCGGATTCTTCGCCAGCCCGTCATCGCGCGTTTCGTGTCCCTCCACCGAGCCGTGCGTTGCCTGATACATGTGGAACCACATTCGCACCACACCTCGCGCCAGTCCATTGTAGTAGCGGGCGCGTGTCATCATTCTCATCACTTTGTAATCGGGGTCATCAGGCTTCGCGCCGCGATAAGGTCGGTCGGATGGGTCGGCGTCAATCCATATGTAGTCTCCATCCTCGATGCCAAGTTCGCGCGCGTCGGCGGGATTGATGTCCGCGTATGATTCGCCCACCCACGGCATTCGTTTATCATGGCGTAACATGTCACCGAACGGACCGAAGTAAACTGCAATCGTGCTGAGGTCCACGGGCGTGGTATGCGTGCCGTGGCGATACTTCGGCGTGATAAAGACAAAGCGATAATCATCCTTTGTCAGCGGATGAGCGCTGGCGACGACTTCATCCGCAGTACGGATAACATTGCGGACTTGACGCACATCTGTGGAGAGGTCGTTCGGGTCGAGCCCGTATCCTTCCGGACCCGTAGGCTTGATCAGCGACAACGCGTCTTTGCCTGCGACGATGACATTCGGTTCATGAGGTGTGGCGTCCACCGGCTCGCGATGGACGGGCAGGTTCTCGCCATGCTCAAGGAACTCCGGCTCATCACGGTAGAACTCGACCCTGCCTGTCTTTGTGTACCAAGGTTTGCTCTCCTGAGTCTGTTCCCAACCTACAACCTTCGGATACGTGCGTAGATTCTTGAGCGCCGGGATGCCATCCTTCGCCAAATTCTCCAAGTCGCTGAACTGGTAGCCGCGTAGTGAAGAGGAGTTCTCAACAATGCGCTGGAGGTAAACGTCCACGCGTCCTTCGCCGACAAATTTCCAATAATCTGCGAAGCGCTGGTCGCCTGTGAGTTTGGCAAGGGCATTCGCAACGCCCGCCAGCGCTTCGATATCGCCTTTTGTATCGAAGATGCGTTCCAGCGGTGTACGCGGGAACACCTGCACAAACGGATTGGTCACCGAGCCGCACATATCGGGATTCTTCACTTCCGCCCACGAGTCCACGCCGAAGACAACATCGGCGTATTCGCAGGTCATCGTCCACCACCATTCATTGACAACGATGGTCTCGACGCGCGGCAGGGTGTTATGGATCATGTCGTACGCCCACTTGGCGTTGCCGAGAATCGAATTTGTGTTCGCCCACCAGGCGAATTTGGTCGGCGTGGAGAGATGCCCCGCGCCGGTGAAAAGTTTGTTGCCCACGCGTAACGGGCGGTCTCCATATGAGAAGTAATGCGCGGATTCGTAACTGAGATAACTCTTGGTCTTGGGAGTTTCCGCCGGGTCGAGCGAGATGTGGAACGGGTCTTCGGTGATGTACAGCGGCAAACCGTTGAACAGCGCGACGCGGTAATTGCCCGCATACGACCCGGGCGAGCCGCCCAAATGCCCGATGTTGTTTGTCAGCGCGGCGACAAGGAACAAAGCGCGGTCTTTCAGGTCCGCGTTGAAGAAGTGATTCGGTCCCATGCCGTGTGTGATCAACGTAGTGGCAGGGTTGGCGGCAATTTGCCGGGCAAGGCTCTCGATGGCTTCCACTGGCGCCCATGTCATCTTCGAGACGTTTTGCGGATTGAACTCCTTCAAGTAATCTGTAATGAGCGCAAACAAGGGACGAACAACAACGTCTTTGCCATCCACCGTTTTCACGGTAAATTCGCCTTCCAACGCCGGTTCGATACCCAGTTTGTCGAAATGTTCGCCAACCTGGTCGCGCGTGATGACCACCGGCTGGTTTGCCTGTGAGTCCCACACGACAAAGTCGCCCCACTTCTCGCGCAGTTCCTGACGGACGAATTGTGTTGCCTGTTTGAAGTTCGGATCCGGCTTCTCGTCCGGCGTCATTACATGAACCGTGTTGGTCAATTCAGCCGATTGATAACCCGGCGTTATATCCGCCGCGCCGAGCAACTTGAGCGTATCCATCCGCACCAGCAGGGACAGGTCGGTAAAGTTCTTGACATACTTCGCGTCGTATGTTTTCTCTTTGATAATGACGTGCGCCAGACCAAGCGCCAGCGCCGAGTCTGTGCCGGGACGAATGACAATCACTTCATCCGCCTTATTCGAAGTAGATTGATATTCAGGGGCGATGGTGATGACCTTACTGCCGCGCAGGCGCGCCTCGGTCAGCCAGTGGCCGTCGGGCATTTTCGTCGAAATCCAGTTCATGCCCCACAGCGTAATCAGGTTCGCGTTTTCCGAGGCGAACAGGTCAAAGTCCACAGTCTGCTGACCCGTCACCATGGGATGACCCGGCGGCAGGTCGGTGTGCCAGGCGTAATTATCCCAGCCGCGCCCGCCGAAGGCTTTATCGGGTCCCACTTTGCGGACATAGTCGTCTAGCAAGCCCATCATGTTCCCGTAGCGATACAGACCGATGATGCGCGTCGCGCCCAGGAAGGGCATACCCCCGCGGAACTTGAGCGTGCGTGTCCCCGCTTCTTTCAACGTGGCGATCATGGCTTCATCGTAGTTTTGCTGTTTGAGGAGTTCCGCGCCTTCGGGTCCGCTGTACGTTTGGGCGATGTTCAATTGCGCCTGCGCGACCAACTCGAACGCTTCATTCCATTCCACTTTGACGAACTCGTCCTTGCCGCGATTCAGATATTTGGAATTGGGCAGGCCGTTCGCTTCGCGCGGGAAATCGGCCTTTGCCCACTCCAGCCAGCCCTTGCGGATGAACGCGCCTTTGACGCGGCGGTCTCCATAAAAACGCCTCACAAGCGCCAGTCCCTTCTGGCAGGCGCGCGGCTCCCATCTCGCCGAGGGGCTGTTGCCGAAGCCATCAGTCGCCTCGTGATAGCGATAACTGGGTTCGATTCTTACGACCTGGCCATTCCGCACCAACGCCTTGAGCAGGCAGTTGTGCGTATCGTTCGGCGCGCACAGGAAGGTAAAACTGGAATCGGTCTCGTACAGGTTTCGATACACCTTTTCCCAGTCACGGTTGGGATAGTAATCAAGCGGATTGTCGATTCCCGGGATGGTCTGCAAATACGCCATCCGATGGTCTCGCAGAAGAGCCAGGCTGGCGCCGCCAGCGACAAGGGACAACTTGAGAAAATCACGACGGGAAAAATTGGGCATGGCAAACTCCGTTTGATTGGTTGGAAAAACGCGCATTACCGACTATTTCATATTGTCACGCTTTCCTTCGTGAATTTCTGTGACAAAAGTCGCAAAATTGAGTTGCAAACTCTCTTCACTCCCCAGCAAGTTTCCGATGGGGAATTCGGACGCGAAACCGCCTGCGAATTTATTCCGCAGGCGGCTTTGGTCAATTGAGGTCTCCGAATTCGTTACGAATATATAATACCCACGGTCACACACCTGCCCCACCTGCACTGCAACGCGCGCAGTGCGGTGCAAGTGTGGTGGGCGGTGCCAGGGAATTGCGCTTCCCGCCTTCTCAAAAATGCGCAATTTGTGACCGAGTGCGGTATAACATCTGAAAAACTCCCTGCGCCCACAGGATGGGCGCCTGCGGGATGATCCCATGCACGGCAGCAACTGTCAAAACCGACTCTAGTGGGCGCCTCTTGCGACCCGATGCGAACCTGTGGGGCTATCCCCGTTCAACCGCCAATCATAGGCGGCATACAGCAAACGGACCGTGTTGCAATTTTGCGCCAGCCATTCCCGCTTTTCATCACGCGGAACCTCGCTCGGCGAGGGTCTACCCCTTCGGGGCACACGTCCCGACCCCGCCGAGAGGAGACCGCCGGTCTCCATTCAAGCCAAACCTGCCTGCAGATATTCAACCTCATTTCACTTCCGCTATTCCCGGCGAGAAGAGGCCCGTTGTTATCTCGAACTCTCCGTGAAGTCCGAGGGCAGGAGCGAATACATCCAGGCATCATACACCCGCTCCCTCACCACCATGCGGTTGAGCAGGATGCCCTCGTAGTGTGCGCCGATCTTCTCCGCTACGCGTCTGCTGGCGGTGTTTCCGACGGTGATCACGATCTCGACCCGCATCAAACCAAGGTTTTCGAGGGCGAAGCGCGCCGCCAGCCGGGCGGCGCGTCCGGCAATCCCCCGTCCGCGCTGTGTCGTCCGCACCCAATACCCCAGGTTGCAGAAGCGATAGACGGGATGAATGTGGCTCAGGCTGCAGCCTCCGAGCAGATCCCCGGTGCCGGCCTCGATGATCGCAAAGCCATAATAGGCTCCGCCCGGCCAGTGGTTGCGGATCAGCGTGATGAAGTTCTCCGCGGTCGCGTCGGTGTAACCTTCATCCGCCCACGACATCCAGGGCTTGAGTTCCTTGAGGGATTCACGCACGGCATGATGTAGCACCTTCGCCTCGCCGGGTTCGAACGGGCGCAGGGTGATCACTCCGTCGGTCAATTCAACAAATGGGCTCATGCCGTTTAATTTCAGTGTGCTGCGTTAATATCTATACTGTAGTTGCGATTTCCTGCCTTGGTTTGGCCTAATCCCGTTAAGAGATTTATGCAAGAAGCAGTAAACAAAAAAGGAGACCCGCAACTTTCGAAGGGTGCCTCCATGGAATCGCTTCTCCGTGATCGAATTGAATCCACTACATCGAGATGTATTCCCTCAGGTTGTGCTCCACCGCGTAGGCTGCGGCCTCGGCGCGATTGTTCACACCCAGCTTGGAGAGAATGCTCGAGACATAGTTGCGGACCGTGCCTTCGCCCAGGAACAGGTTCTTGGCGATCTCGCGGTTGGTCTTGCCTTCTGAAACTAAAAGCAGGACGTGCTTCTCCTGCTGGCTGAGATGCGAGAAGGCCGAGGCCTCCTCCTCCTTCACCGCCCGCCGCACCTCCTGGAACACGCGCTGGGTGACCGCGGGATCGAGCAGGGCCTCGCCGCGCCCCACCGATTCCAGCGCCTTGATTAGGTCCTCGCTGCCGATCTGCTTGAGGATGTAGCCGGAAGCCCCGGCGCGAATGGCGGAGAACAGCATTTCGTCCTCCGCATAGGACGTGAGCATGATGACTTTCGTATTGGGATATTGCGCAACGATCTGCTCGCAGGCTTCGATGCCGGAGGTGCCCGGCAGGCGGATGTCCATCACCACCACATCCGGCTTGAGCGAGGCGGTCTGCTCGAGGGCTTCGCGGGCGGAGGCGGCTTCGCCCACCACGTCGAAATGCGGGTGACGCTCGAGCAGGGATTTCAACCCGAGGCGCACCACTTCATGATCGTCCACGAGGATGATTCGCTGCTTTTTCATGGCGCTAATTTTACCCCATCCCACTCCGAATTGCAGGTGGTTCTTCTTTTTCCGGGGAATGGCGAAAAGGATGGGCAAACTCCATTTCACCGCAGAGAGCGCGCATCGTCCCGACACTTGCACCGAGCGCAAGTACGGTGTGTCCTTCGGGAGAGTTCGCAGAGCAGAACAAAGAGGGTTCTCTGCGCCCCTGGTGAACTGTGCGGCAGGTTGCGTTGAAAGCCAACAGCATTAGCCACTATCCTTTGCCAGCTTTCCGCGGGAGAATCACCTTCGTAAGAGCCGCATGACGCCCTTGCCGCGCCAGTTCTGCAGGATGGCCTCGATGTACAGGTCTTCCAGGGCCCGCACCTGCTCTTCGATCGAGAATTTGCGGCTCAATTCCATGGACCGTGCGCCATATTGTCCGGAACGTTGCGGATCGGCGAGCAAACCGCCGATCCTTTCATTGAATATAGTCAGGTCCAATGGCGTCATGTGGCCGTTCTCGCCTTCGAGGATCATGCCTTCGAAGGCCTCATCCTGCACGGCCACGATCGGCAGGCCGGAGGCGAGCGCCTCGATTACGGAGATCGGATGCACCTCGGTTGTGGAAGCCGAGAGGAACACGCTCGCATCGTGCAGGACGTTCGGCAGTTCTGCGCGATCCACCATTCCGAGAAAGTGAATGCGCTTCGCCACGCTCGTGGCAGCTGCCCTGGCCTCCAGGCCTTTGCGCGCGCTGCCGTCGCCGGCGAAGACCAGCCTGGCCTGCGGAAACCTGCCATCCAGACGCGCGAAGGAATCGATCAGAAAATCGAGCCGCTTTTCCGGGTCGATCCGTCCCACCGAAAGCAGGATCGGCGCCTCAGGACCGATCCCCAGCCGGGCGCGCAGGCTGCCGGGCAACTTCGACTCCTTGAAGCTGCTCAGGTCGATCCCGTTGGGAATGATGTGGATCGGTTTTCGTACCTTTTGCTCGAGCAGCAACCGCTGGAACTTTGGAGAGGGGACCACCACCTGGTCGCCGAGGTTTGTTGTGGCCGTGCTGAACCAGCGCGCCGCGCGGCGTATGATGTTTGTGCCGCCGATGATCTTGAGATAGTGCGTGTAATCCGTGATGGATGTGTGGTAGGTGTAGATCAGGGGAATGTTCTTGGTGGAGGCGGTTACATACGCGAGCAGGCCCACCGTCAGTGGGCTGTGGGCATGCAGGACGTCGAACTGTTTGCGCGTCAAGGACCAGGTCGTGCGCGGGGTTCCCAGAACGGCCACGTAGATCGGCGGTTTGTTCAGGTACTTCAAGGAGGGGACGCGGAAAACGCTCGGCTGGTCATCGTGATAGCCGGGGAACTTCGGCGCGAAGATGGTCACCTGGTGGCCCGCCTCGCGCAGGCCTTTTGCGATCAATTGCAGGGAGATCGAGACCCCGTTTACCTGGGGCGCAAACGTATCGGTGAACAATCCGATGCGCAGCGAGCCGGTATTCAGCCCGGGTGAGGATTGTGCGACAGACATTTGAATGAGGTCCTGTTCGGTCGAAGCGATGACTTCGCTAGGATGATGCGCCTTGGTTCCCTTCCTGCGCCTGTTTCGTCAGGTTGATTTTCATACGCTTGGCCAGCTCGCGGCGGGTGAGCAGCACGCGATGCCCGCAGCCCTTGCATTCCAGACCGATGTCCGCGCCCAGTCGGACAACGGTCCATTCGTACGAACCGCAGGGATGCGGCTTGCGCAGGCGCACATGATCGTTCAAGAGCAGGTCGGGCAGCACGAAAAGGATTATACCGCCGCCCTTCGCTCGGGTCTCGACTGGGAAATATTTCCCAGCCTGTGTGGGAAGCTTTTCCTTGCGTAATCGCCTGCGGGGAAGATAATCGAAGAGCGTACCGACATCCTGTGGAGGTGAAAGATGGACAGGAATTTGATGGTCAGGTTCTGGGGTGTGCGCGGCAGTCATCCCGCGCCTGGTGCGGGGACGATCCACTACGGCGGCAACACATCCTGCGTGGAGGTCCGGGCGGGAGAGCGCACGATCGTCCTGGACGCCGGCACCGGGATCATCCCCCTGGGACGTGAATTGATGCGGAGGGCTGCCGGAGGAAAGAGCCCGCTGGAGGTGATGCTGCTCTTCAGCCACCTGCATCATGACCACACGCAGGGATTTCCGTTCTTCGTCCCTGCCTATTTGCCGGGCGCGCGACTGCACATTTTCGGCCCCGGCGGAACCCCGGAGACTGTGAATCATGTGCTGGAACACAATCAGTCCCCCGAGACCTTCCCAGTGAGTCTGCGCGACATGCCTTCGGCGAAGGACATCCATTCGGTGCGGGACACACAGGTCATCCTCTGGGACGAGGGGGGAGTGCGCGTGGTTTCCTCTGCAGAGCCGGTGGCGGAGGAGGCCCTAGCGATCCGTATTCACCGTTCTCACGCACACCCCGGCGGCGTGCACGTCTATCGCATCGGGTGGCTCGGAAGGTCGGTGGTATACGCAACGGATACCGAGGGATATGTTGGCATCGACCGAAGATTGGCGGCTTTCGCGCGGGATGCGGATGTGCTGATCCATGACGCGCAATACAGCGCGGCGCACTACCGCGGCGAGCTGGCCGGCTTTCCCTCCACCCAGGGATACGGGCATTCCACGGCGGCAATGGCCGGCGAACTGGCGGCTGCTGCGGAGGTTGGAGAATTGATCCTGTTCCATCACGATCCCGCCTATGCCGATGAGCAGGTTTCTGTGCAGGAGGACGCGGCGAAGGAAATCTTTCCTGAGGTGCGCGCCGGGTTCGAAGGCTTGGAGCTGTCCCTCCTTCCGCTTGAGAGAGCAGCGGTGGCGTCGTATGGTGCGCGGGAGGCGTAAAGGTACAATAGGTCCAGAATGAACGGGATTAAAAAGGATGATACGCGCAACCTGCTCTCTGAGATCCAGTTCTTCGAAGGATTGACCCCTTCGCAATTGGACTGGGTGGCGCAGCGCGCGCACCGCAGGATTTTCGCGGCCGGGACGAACGTGCTGACGGTGGATCAGCCCGGCGAAGCCGTGTATGTCATTTTGCACGGCACGGTGAAGATCCATGTGGAACAGGGAGAGCGCGATGTGATTCTCTCGATCCTTGGCAGCGGGGACCTGTTGGGGGAGATGAGCCTGATCGACAGTGTGGGCCGCTCCGCCAGCGCAGTGACCCTCGAGGATTCGCTCATGTTGTGGATGGATCGGACAACGTTCACCCACCTGCTGGAGAACGTTCCGCCGGTGGCTCGCAACCTGGTGCGCATCCTTTCCGCCCGGGTGCGGCTCTCGGACCAGATGATCCAGGCGCTGGCAACGCTGGATGTGCCCGGGCGGGTGGCGCGCCAGCTGCTGGCTTTTGCCGAACGGTATGGCCGTGAGGTGGAGCGCGGCGTGCAGATCCGCATTACCCTGACGCAGGGCGACATCGCCGATTTGGTCGGCGCCTCACGCAAACGCGTGAATCAGGCGATGGTGCTGTTCAGGGAGCAGGGATTGGTCAGTCCGGGCTCGGAGGGGCGCATGATCCTGCACGACCGGGAGGGCCTTGCGCGGTACTGTCACTGACAGGTTGGGACCGTTTCCGGGTTTTCGCCGGCGTTGAGCGGCAGGCCCAGATAGGGGGATGGATCGTACGTGTTATCGAAATCCAGTTCGTTCTTGAATCCCCCAAAGCCGTCGTCTTTCACGATCGAGAGGTGCAGGTGCACGCCCACAGGGTTGCCGGGCTCGCCGGAGAAATTTCCCTGGTAACCAAGGAGTGTGCCGGCTTCCACATATTCCTCAAAGGTGCCCATCGGGAACTGTTCAGAGATGAAGGAATTGCCCTGCGGATCGGCCATGTGGGTGTAGTAGACCCAGATTTGCCGCCCGGGGCGCAGCGGGTCATCCGGCACGCGCACGATGACGGAGGCTTTCCAGTCCGGCTGGCGCGTCAGGTAGCCGGGATATGCCGCGATCACCGGCGTGATCCCCACGTCGGTGCCGGCGAAGATATCGATCCCCTGATGGCGGTGACCGGGCCGGAAGGAATCGTCCCAAAGGAAGCCGACCAGCCCATCGGTAGGAAAGAGAAACGGGGCGGAATCGCAGCGGGAGCCGGCAGTCAGGGTCCATTCCGGGTGGGTGGCCGGATCGCTGATCCAGCTTCGGAAGGACAGCAGGCGAGCCGCGCTGGGCCGGGAGGTCCAATAGATGTAGGCTGCCGCAACGGCCAGAGCCGTGAGCAGAATTCCAACAAGCACGGTTCTTTTTGACATGAAGGGGGATTATACCTTTTCCTGTTGTGTCCCTTTCGTGCTTGATTCCGACTCGAAATCGGAGAAATATATTGATGCAGCTTAGAACCCAATTTTGCATTCCCATTAGAGGTGAAGTCGGTACCCCGAAAAGGCAAACCCACCGTGAGGTGGGGGCGCAAAGTCATGGATCTGCGGTCCGAGGTACAGGATGGCAGACCGCCAGACTGCCGTTTTTTTTCGGCAGTCTTTTTTTCATGGGAAAGGAGGTTGTATCCGCGATCCAGGGTGTTTAAAAACATTTCCAGTTTCAAAACATTTCACTGTGAGGAGAATGCCATGCGAATAAAGATATTTAGCGCATTTGTTGTCTTGATCCTGCTGGCGGCCATGCTGCCCATGGCGGCGCTGGCAGACAGCGGCACGGATTTGGTGCCCATCGATGTCGGTCCCGAATTGCGCACATGGGAACCAACCCCTGCGCGCATCGTGGGATCGCCGGACGATGTGGATGTTGAAGGTGCATTGGCTGCTGCAGCCGGCACGCCGTACTTTGATTGCATCATCGATGCAGGCGTGTGGCTGTCGCTCGATGATGTGAATGGCCAGTACTTCTTCGATGTGTTCTACCTGGTGGCCGAGACCGCCGGCTCCGAGCTGTGGGTGCAGGCGGATTTGAGCTACCCGGAGGGTGACCCGCGCGAACAGCCGATGGTGACTTGTGAGCAGGCGGCCTATCTGCTGGGTGAGTTTGACAGTAACATGTATCCGGTCGAAACGAACTTCTTCGGCATACCGGATATCCACAACGGAACCGAATCCCTGCTGGAGGCCTGGGGGTTTTTCGATCCCGGAACCTTCTACAACGAAGCCGGCCGCCAGGTCGTGCTGGTGTCCAACATCATTGACGATGCGTATTACGACCCCGGCTACCCCAACTACATTGCCGGATTTTACTCGCCGTCCTTCGAGGCCTACTTCGATCGAAATATCATGTCGATCGATTCCCATGACTGGGCAAACCGCGTCGGCCCGGACGGCTCACGGCCCTATTTGTACGAGAGCGTCTTCGCGCACGAATATCAGCACCTGTTGCACGATGATTATGATTCAGACGAAACCTCGTGGATCAATGAAGGGCTGTCCATGTTCGCCGAATACCTGACCGGTTATGTGGTGAATGAGGATAACTACACCACCTTCCAGGAATTGCCGGAGAACTCACTCGTGGCTTGGGGAGATCAGGGCGGCGAGGAGATCGTGGCGGATTACGGCATGGTCTTCCTGTACCAGATGTACCTGTATGAAAAATTTGGCCAGGAGTTCATTCAGGCTGAATTCCACAATCAGGATAACGGCATCACCAGCATCAACTCCACGATGGCGATGAACAACAAGTGGAGGAAGAGCAGCTTCGCTGAGACCTACCATGATTTCTCGGTGGGTGTCCTGATCGATTCGTCCCAGAACAAGTACAAATACGGTTTCAAGCTTTTGGACGTGGGTATTGACGTCGGCACGCCCGCTGCGCCCAATCCCGAAGCCTACGATACGCCAGGTGCCCCGCCGTGGGGTGCGGATTACATCTGGCTCACCGGAAATCCACGCAGGTTTGGCAAATTTGTCTTCAACGGCGTTGATCTAAGTCAATCACCCACACCCTGGACCTCCGTGGATGGCATGCTCTACAGCGGCACCGGCGATGAAGTGGACAACTGGGCCATCTTCGAAACCGTGGGCGGCGGCACATTGACCTTCGATACCTATTGGGATTTGGAGGACTACTGGGATTACGGCTTCGTGCAGGCATCCACGGACGGTGGGCTTACCTGGACCAGTCTGGAGAATGCCTATACCACGTATGATCATGATCCAAATGCCTATCCGACGGTGATCGAAAACCTGCCCGGAATTACAAGCTGGAGTTGTTACATCGAGGATGATTGCTTCATCAACGTGAGTTATGACCTGAGCCCGTATGCCGGCCAGGATATCCTGGTTGCCTTCCGCATGATCACCGATTGGGGCACCCATTATGAGGGCTGGTACATTGACAATGTCTACGTGGACGGCAACCTGATCTCGGATGGCACGGATGCCAGCATCTTCAAGGATATTTCCGAGCTGTTCCCGATCGACAACGATTTCACTGTGACCTTTGTCGGGAAGAGGGGCTGGGGCAAGCGGTCTCAATACCGGGTGATCAAGATGAGACTGGATGAGGTAACGGAGGAAGGTAGGATCTCACTCAAGCGCGTGCTTGGCTCGTCCGACAGCGCTGTGATGATCGTCACCTTCGATGCACCGGAAGGGTATAACGGCTATGCCGATTACAGCTACGAGATCATCAACAAATGGGATCACGGCAACAAGATCAATTACAGAAGCAGTCACTCACATCCTGCCGATCACTAGTTCGTCCAGATGATAAAAGTGGACCCGCCTGACAAGGCGGGTCCACTCAATTAATTCACCGGCACCCAGGGCTGGCCGTCCTGGATTTCAGTGGGATTGACCGGGATCAACGGCAGCGGCGGCAATTCCGTTCCATGTGCGGGGGAAAAACCGAAACAGCGGATCACCTGGCTGCCCGTGTCTGTGTGATAGGGGTATTTACCGCCCTTTGCCTCCAGCAGGATCCGGTAGCCGGGCGTGATCACCTGGACATACATCACCTCCGGCTGCGGGCAGCCGAGTGAGGCATCCGGCCAGTCGACCGGCTGTGTGTCGGCTATGCGGATTTGATCCCTGTCCATGTTTAGGTATCCGGCCAGGTCGGTTATCGCCTTTTGGGCGATTTCACGCGAGACGATGTTGGCATCCTCTTCCAATGTGGATTCCGGTATGGAGATCTCCGGCGTGGATGGGGAGCTGGTCATCGCTGGTTCCAGTACGGTGGCTGGCGTTTCTCTCAGGGAGGGTTCCTCAGTCGCCGCGCCGCCGCAGGCGGTCAGAATCAGGACAAACAGGACGCCCAGTGCAGTTAAGGGAATGGATTTCATGGATTCTCCTTGGTTTGACAGATGCAATGATCCTGGAGGATGGACGAATCAGGCATCCTCTTGGTTCCACTGCGGCGGAATCCACCGTGGTGGTTTTCGGCAGTGAATGAACGGAATGAAAGCCATGCGGGGTCGATAGCAGCCGCCGGGCCGGGTCTCCGGATGGGATTTGGTGTTGGATCCGTCTGAATTATATCCTCCGGTTTTCGAACCTCCGCCCGGGGCGGGAGGTATTTTCTTACAAAAAATCTACCCGCCGTTATCCATTTTCTTACACGGTCAATATAACATTGGGCTATTGATATCGATTTGAAAAGGAGAAACAAACCAATGTCCCTGTATATCCAACCGTATCCCTTCCGCCGCATCAGCCGCCGAATGGTTTCGCATCCTCAACAGCGTGCGCTGGGTGTCAACATCCGCGAGGAGAATGAAGCCTACATCCTCTCAGCACTCGTGCCCGGCCTGAAGGCCGAGGAACTGAACGTCCAGGTGTTGGATGATGTGCTGACCATCGAGGGCGAATACAAGGCGTCGGAAGCAGACTACCTGCTGAACGAGCTGCCGAGCGGCTCCTTCCGACGCACCCTGCGCCTGCCGGCCGCCATCGAAGCGGAACAGGTCGAGGCGAAGATCGAGAACGGGATGCTGACGATGACACTGCCCAAGGCGGAATCCGCACGCCCCAAAAAGATCACCGTATCGGTCAATTAAAGGTAGAGTATGATTCCGCACAGGACGGAGGCGTCAGCCTCCGTCCTGTCATTTTAATCGTTGTTATAATGCCCACGGTCACCAATTGCGCTTTCCCGCCTTTGAAAAAGCGCAATTGGTGACCGCCCTGGGTATATAATTCACCCACCCTTGAAACTGGAGCATCCTGTGCGGGCCAAAAACCTGATTGTCCTGGTATCGATCCTCTTGATCTTAACTGCTTGCGGACGGACGGCAACCGCGGCTCCTCCGACCGCGGTGCCGACTCAAACGCCGATTCCTTCACCGACGCCGATCCCGACCGCCTCGACCCCGCTGGTGATCCTCGTCCTGCCCGCGGACATGGATCAGCCCACATCGGACCTTTACCAGAAGACGGTATATGACCTGGCAAGCGGATCCGGTTATCGCTTTCAGGTTCGAAATGCATTGACCCCCACCGATCTGGTGGATCCCACCTTGAAAGTGGTGATCGCCCTGCCGCCCGATCCTGGTCTCGCCTCGCTGGCGCCCACAGCGCCGGCGGTGCAGTTCCTGGCCGTGGACATCCCGGATCTGACCGCGGGAGGAAACGTCAGCGTGCTTGCACCCGACTCTCAGGTGGAGCTGCCCGCCTTTATGGCCGGATACATTGCGGCATTGGTCACTGAAGAATACCACACGGGCATGATCCTTCCGCAGGGTGACCAGGACGCCTTGCGAGCCTATAACGCCTTCGTCACCGGCCGCAGGTTCTACTGTGGTTTGTGCAACACGTTTTATTACACGCCCATCACCTACCCGACCTACATCGAGATCCCGCCGGATGAAGACCCGGCCCGCTATGGGGGATACGCAAACGTGTTGATCAACGACCGCGACGTCGATACGCTCTACATTTATCCCACACTGGCGGAGGATGAATTCCTTTCGTATGTTGGGACGACCGGCGCCCTGTTGATCGGCACCCACACGCCCGAGCCTCGCCCGGGCGGCTGGGTGGCGACCATCGAACCCAATCCCATCAAGGCCATCCAGCTTGCCTGGCCGAACCTGATCGGAGGCCAGGGCGGGCTCAGCATCCAATCCCCTCTCGGGTTGACAGATGTGGACCCGGCCTTGCTTACCCCCGGCCGCCTGCGGCTGGCGCAGGAAACGCTGGATGGCCTGCTTGCAGGGCGGATAGCTCCCACCGCTCCATAATCGTCGAATGACCTTGACTTTCTTTTCGATCCTGTGATACACTCACGCCCGCTTGAAAAAACCAATCCAATGAAAGGAGGCGCACGCACATGGTTATGAACAAGTACAATACCATCCCCTTGCTCGGCAGCGATGCCGGTGTCCGTTCGCGCAGTGCGCCTGAAAATCGTTAGGGTTAACCCTCGTCCCTTGCGGCCACGGTGCACCTGCGACCCGTGGCCTTTTTCTTTGTCCGTTCGACGGCCACGGATGACAAGAACCGTGGTCGTGTTGTTTAATGGATCGGAGGAAATCATGTTAGACATTAAAACCCAGTTGTTCGAATCCAGGGATGTGCGTCTTGGACCGATTGACCTTGAGATTCATCCCGCGATTGAATCCAGATGGACACATGACGCCGAATTCATGCGCCTGATGGAGTTGAAACCTGTACGCCCGCTTTCACCGGCCATGGTTAAAAAGCAGTATGAATCGATCGAGAAGCGGATGGAAGACGAAAGGAATTTGTTCCATTTCACCGTTCGTGCGCGCGCCGACGACTGCCTGATCGGGAAGGCGGTCGTGGAGTGGATCGATTGGACCAACGGCAACGGTTTTCTCTGTCTGGGTATCGGGGAAGCCGCGGAGCGCCGCAAGGGATACGGTACGCAGGTCTTGAACATGCTTCTGCGCTTTGCATTCGATGAGTTGAACCTGTACCGTGTGACAGCCGTCGTGCCGGGATATAACGAAGGCGCCCTTCACTTCTTCCGGAAGGCCGGATTTGTGGAGGAAATACGCCGCCGCAAGGCTTTGTACCGGGATGGAGAGTTCTGGGACCTGATTTCTTTGGGATTGCTGAATG
Source organism: Chloroflexota bacterium (assembly GCA_016866195.1). Taxonomy (GTDB): domain Bacteria; phylum Chloroflexota; class Anaerolineae; order Anaerolineales; family Villigracilaceae; genus VGNF01. The sequence goes on from VGNF01000002.1 coordinate 21,405, forward strand.
CCGAATGGCGTGAGCGGATAGGCAGTATGTTCCCGCGCGGTGCCGGCGGACAGGGGTGAGGCGATGAAAGACATCTATCGCGGAACCCTTGTCCGCCTCTCGGCGATCTCGTCGGATGATTTGGCGAAGGCCTTCGTCCAATGGGATCGCGATTCGGAAATGCGCCGTCTTGCAGATAGTGATCCGGCTCAGTTGTGGTCTGAGAACAAGCTCAAGGAATTCTTCGATAAGGACTTTGAGAAGGACCCTCCACGGGCCTATCGTTTTGCCATTCGCACGCTGGCGGAGGATCGATTGATCGGCACAACCGGCCTTGTCCCAAACCTGCCTCATGGCGACGCCTGGTTTTTCATCGTGCTCGGCGATCGTGAGTCCTGGAATAAAGGGTACGGCACGGACGCGGCGCAGCTGGTCCTGCAGTATGGTTTTGTGGAATTGAACCTGCGCCGCATTACCCTCGGCCTGCATTCCTACAATGATCGTGCATTCAGATCCTATGAAAAGGCCGGATTCAGGATGGAGGGCCGTATGCGCGGCGAAGGCCTGCGCGGAGGTGTGCGCTTTGACGGTCTTTACATGGGAATCCTGCGCGAAGAATGGATGGAGAGCAATCCATGAAGACCATGCAGTTGAATGCCTCACAGCTTGCTTCCGGGCTCACCCTGCGCCCGGTCCAATGGCCAGACCTGCAAGCTGTGGCGCAACTCATTTATGACGTGTGTGAAAAGGACGGCGATACGACCGTGGCGGTTACTCCCGAGGATTTGAAACTCGAGTGGCAAAAGGAGGATTTCAACCTCGCGACGGATACGGCGCTGGTGGAGGACGGGAATGGCCGGGTTGTCGGGTATGAGGAATTTTTCGACATGCACGAGCATTACAGCCTCAGGCTGGATGGCTATGTCCATCCGGACTTCAATGGTCTGGGGATCGGCACGACTCTGCTGCGCGCCATGGAAGCCCGGGCACAGGATGCGATACCGCTCGCAGCGCCGGATATGCGCGTGTTTCTGCGCAGCACGATCGACAATCGGGACGAGGCCGGCCATTCCCTTCACAGGAATGAAGGGTATTCCCCAAAACGCTATCATTGGCGGATGGAAATCGAACTCGGGGATACCACTCCCGAACCAGCCCGGCCTGCCGGTATTGAACTCCGCCCGTTTGACCGGGAAACCCATGCCCGGGCGGTGTGGGAAGCCGCAAACGAAGCCTTCCGAGATCATTGGTCGCACCATGACGTTGATTTTGCTGAATGGTGCCGGGAGCGGTTTGAACGGGAGGATTTCGACCCGGCGCTCTGGCTGGTCGCCTGGGATGAGGATCAGGTGGCCGGTTTTTCGCTAAACCGATTCCGCATGGGCGTCGGTTGGGTCGGAAGCCTGGGCGTGCGCCGTCCGTGGCGGAAGCAGGGGCTTGGCCTGGCGCTGCTGCAGCATTCCTTCGGCGAATTCCATCGCCGCGGCATGCGTACGATCGGCCTGGGTGTGGATGCCCTGAACCCGACCGGCGCGACGCGCCTATACCAGCGGGCCGGCATGCATGTCGCCAGCGAGTTCCTTACCTACGAGAAGGAACTGCGGCCGGGCAGGTCGATGGAGGACTGATTCCTCAAGGCGATTCGCAGTCGGGGCAAAATCAGTGTAGAATCAGGCCATTCTCGATCCAAGAAAGGGTGGCCCATGAACCTGCGTTGCATTTATTGTCAAACCCCGTTTACGCTCGGCCGGGCGGAAATGTTGAATGCCATCCTGAGCATGAACGAAAAAAACATGAATCATTACGATGCTCATTGCCCGCGCTGCCGCCGCGCCAATTCGATCTCGCGCCAGCGCATGGAATTGTTCTTCCCGAATTGGCAGGAAGCCGCCAGGCAGCAGGCTGCCATGCCTGCCGCGCCGGTGACCGCCCCAGCTCCAATTGCCACAGCTGCCCTGCGGACCGAACCCCTATCCAAGGCTGGCAAGGCCCCGGTAAGCGTGCCGGCTAAAGCCGGCCCCCAGGCGAAGGCAACCATGCCCGGCAAAGCCACAGCCAAAAGGAAAAAGTCGGGGGGGAAGAAGGTTGCGCCCGCCAAGGCAGCTGCAAAATTGAAGAAGACCACAGGCGGCAAGGTCAAACCGGCCGCGAAAACGGCCTCCAAGGGGAAGAAGTCACCCGTCAAAGGTAAGAAGAAATAACCTCCGTCCAAAATGATCCTCGCGAAGCCGCAAAGACGTGAGTGGTCTCTGGCGGCTTCGTGGTTTTTATGGGAATCCCCATGCCCTTTCGTGCCGTGTTCTTCGATTTTGGCGGTGTGATCCTGCGCACCGAGTACCAGTCCCCGCGCCAGGGATTGGCCGAACGCTTCAACATGGACTACGAGGAGATCGAAAAGGTCGTCTTCGGGTCTGAATCTTCCCGGCGCGCCTCATTGGGTGAGATCACAGAGGAGACGCATTGGCTTGAGGTGCTTAAACGTCTCAAGCTGCCGGCCTCCGAAATGACAGCCTTTCAGGACGCTTTCTTCGGGGGTGATGTGATTGACCGCGAGTTGGTGCAGTTCATTCGCTCCCTGCGCGGGAAGGTCCATACCGGCCTGATCTCCAACGCCTGGAGCGGCTTGCGCGATTACCTTGCGAAGGAAAAGCTGACAGACCTGTTTGAGACCCTCGTCATTTCGGCGGAAGTTGGCGTGGTCAAGCCGGAGGCGAGGATCTACAACCTCGCCCTGGAGCGGTCCGGGGTCCGGGCGGAGGAGGCGGCCTTCGTAGACGATTTCGCGGTCAATGTAGAAGGGAGTGAAAAAGTCGGCATGCGCGGCGTGCTTTTCAAGGATCCGCAGGAGGCTGTTAGTCAGTTGAAGAAGTTGTTGACGATTCCCTGAAAAGGGTTTGTTCATCTGGCGTTATATCGAAGTGGGTGAGGATGTGGGAGAAAGGATCACCCATGCTTTCATCAAAGGTTGGGAATAAGGGACATTATGATTAATAGCCTCAAGCTGGATGCTGCCAGGGTTTATCTGTTCATCGAGATTTCCGCCTCGGTCTTCTTTGGCATGATGTTCGTGACCACCTCACTGTACGAGGCCACGGTTGCAGGGCTCACCCCTCTGCAGCTCGTGTTGGTGGGGACCACACTTGAGCTTTCCGCATTTGTCTTCGAAGTTCCCACCGGTGTGGTGGCGGATGTGTATTCACGCCGTGTTTCGATCATCATCGGATATGTATTGATGGGGATAGGCTTCCTTGTGGAGGGTCTCTTCCCCGCTTTTCTGCCCATCCTGCTGGCGCAGGTCATCTGGGGTTTGGGATACACCTTCACCAGCGGCGCCACCCAAGCGTGGATCACGGACGAGGTCGGAGAGGAACCGGCCAACAAACTCTTCCTGCACGCCACGCAAGCCGGCCTCGTTGCCTCGCTGTTTGGAATGGGTCTTGCCATGCTGGTGGGCACGGAAAATGCCGCCATGCCGATACGATTCGGCGCGGTGGGTGTGATGATGATCGGACTCGTGCTCATGGTCATCATGCCGGAAACGGGATTCCATCCCGCTCCGCGCGAGGACCGGAATTCCTATCAGCACATGTGGCATACCTTCCTTGAAGGGGTGAAAGCTGTGCGCGCGCGTCCGTCCTTGATCACCATCCTGGGGGTGGGATTGTTCTATGGACTGTACAGTGAAGGCTTTGACCGTCTATGGGTCAAATACCTGCTCGATAGCTTTGAACTGCCGGTGATCTTTGGGAATAATCAAGTGGCTTTCTTTGCCCTGCTGCGCCTCGCCGGTTCGGTGTTGACCATCCTGGCGGTGCGGTTTGTGGAAAAACGTGTGGATTCGGGGAATGCGCTCGCCATTGGACGTGCCATGCTGGTGGTGACCGTCGTGATCGCGGTCGCGATGATCGGATTTGCCCTCTCACCGCTGATGCCCCTGGCTGCCTCGACAGTGCTGGGAGCCAGCATCGCTCTGTACCTGGTAATTGACGCCCTGCGTGATGTCAGGATCCCGCTCAGCACTGCCTGGGTAAATCAAAAGCTCGATCCGAGCGTACGCGCCACAGTCCACTCGATGGCCGGGCAGGTGGATGCCATCGGTCAGATTGCCGGTGGACCGAGCGTGGGTCTTATCGCCCGTCTCTTTTCAGTTGGTGCGGCGATTACCGTTTCAGGACTGCTGCTCACGCCTGCCCTGCCGTTGATCGGGCGCGCTAACCGCCTGTACGCGGAAGGGGTAAAGACCATTTCTGTCCCGCAAGCCCTAGACCCTTCGGATTGAATCATCCTTCATACGCTGTAAGCCCGACGCACATTCCACGCTGATTGGAGAGTCTTCTTCAGGTCATCCGGAGTCGAGCAGCGACATTCGTTGAGTGGTGAAAAATGCCCATTCCAAATGGGCACTTTTGATGTTTTCGGCGCCTCACCGCCCTGCTATAGTAGCCTTAGGAGCGAGGCATGGACCTGGAACAATTCACCACGGTGTTGGGTGTGCTGGGCGCGTACTTTGTCATGGTGATGGTGCTTGCGGTGAGCGTGGAAACGATCCTCGAGCCTTTCACCTGGTGGTTTCGCGGACTGCAAAAGCGCGTCAGCCCGGATGAGGTGCTGAAGGACATCAAGAACTGGCTTCCGCCGATCGCGGACCTGGGTACGCGGGCTGCAGCCATTGCCAACTTGAGCGAGGAATATCGCTTGAACATGCGGGAAGTGCAGAAACGTCTTGAGACGATCAAGACCATTGCCGACGAGACCGCCAAGGGGCTCGGCGTGCACAAGCAGGTGGAGGATGCGGAGAAGAAGATCGCGGTCTACATGGCGGCACTGCGCGACAAGTTCATGCTCGACGAACGCAAGCGCGTGGCCACCCTGCGCGTGCTCTCCGGGGTTGTGGGCATAGCGATTGCGCTCATGCTGCAGATCGATACGTTCGATATCATAGGAACTTTGTTCCCACAGGATGTGCACCTGATCCTCACCACACCCGGCGGTCAAATCGGGGGGATGATGATCACCGGCCTGGCAGCCAGCGCGGGCAGTTCGTTCTGGCACGACCAGCTGGGCAGGCTGCGAGCGATCAAGGATTCGGTGAGAGAATTGAAGTAAAGAGCGAACCGCCCGTCAGGGCGGTTTTTGGTTGTCAACAGGCTGTTGATCTTGGAGTAGCGAAATCACCACCTACAGAGTGCTGCGTTAATATCTAAACTGTAATTGCGATTGCCTACCTTGTTTCGGCCTAATCTCGTTTAGATATTTATGCAAGAAGCAGTAAATCTAACGCGGATTTCTTGTAGTGGGGGTGCAAAACCGCGAAAGAAAAGCAATTACAAGGTGCTGCGTTAATATCTAAACTGAACTTACGATTTCCCATTTGTGAAGGAAACAGGAGACCTTTGCGTCTTAGTGACTTTGTGTTAAATGAGAGCGGATTGGGAAGATCACTTTATGAGCGCGAAGGCGCAGAGTCGCGAAGCAATTGCATTAAATCTTTGCACCTTGGCGGCTTTGCTTCGAATCGGGCGTATCAGGAAGGCTGAACGCAAATTCGTGAAGGGATTGGATTAAGGCTTTGCGACTTTGGGTCAGATCAGACTATAAATCATCCCCTCCCGCATCCCCTCCACCCAGATCCGGCAAGGCGGATTCGATCTCTTCCGGACTCTGGCCTGACTCGAGCCGGTCGACGACATCGTCGAACTCGGGAGGCAGGTCCTCACCCATCTCACGGCCCATTTTGCGCATCATCCGGCCGAGCGCCTTGGGGTCGTCCTCCAGGCCCTCCATTCCGGAGAAATCATCCGCCATGGAATCCATGCGGCTCTCCTCCGATTTGGCGATGCGCACGCGGGTCATGCGGCGGCGGACCCGCTCACTGCCGCAATGTGTGCAGGTGACGGGGGTCTTTCCATATTCGCTAAAAGTCAGGAATACATCGAAGCGTTTTTCGCAGGCGGTGCAGGTAAAGTCGTAGGTTGGCATGGGGATATTTTAACGCGAAGACTAAAAGTCGAAAAGATTCTTGTTTCTCGCCGTCAGGGATTAGGGAAATTCGTTGGTACAATTATGAACATGTCCAATGAGTTCGCAAATCGCAAACCGGATCCGTTACTGATTGTCATCTCCGGCCCCTCCGGCGTCGGGAAGGACACTGTGGTTCAGCGAATGAAGGAACGCGATTTTCCGTTCCATTTCGTCGTCACCGCCACCACGCGTGAGAAGCGCGGATCGGAAACAAATGGAAAGGATTACTGGTTCGTCTCGAAGGACGAATTCGCCAGGATGATCGAAGCGAACGAATTGATCGAATATGCGATCGTGTATGGCGATTACAAGGGCATCCCCAAATGGGAGGTACGCGAGGCGCTCGAAACCGGCCAGGACGTGGTCATGCGCCTTGACGTGCAGGGCGCCGAGACCGTGCGCAAGCTCGCCCCGCAAGCCCTGCTGATCTTTCTGACCTGTGAAAATGAGGATGAGCTCGAACGCCGCCTGCGCCAGCGCAAGACGGAATCCAACGATTCACTTTCCCTGCGGATCGCGACCGCGCGCAAGGAGTTGCAGCGCATCGAGGCTTTCGACTATGTGATCGTCAACCGCGATTTTCACCTGGACGACACGGTGAACAAGGTGCGCGCCATCATCGATGCCGAGCACCTGCGCGTCCAGCACCGCAAGGTCAGCCTGTGAACGAATCCCAAGAATTGCCCCCGCAGGATACCAGATCGCCGGCATCTCAAACGGATACGGGACAGGCTCCGGAAATCCTTCCCCCACCTCGCATGATGCGCGTGCCTATGCCCGTCCAAGTGCCTATGGCGACCTATGTAATCCTTGGTTTTACGGTAGCGGTATACCTTCTCCAATTGCTGAGCGTGGCGGTGGCCGGTTATGCCGTAGGCGAGGTGGATTGGTTGATGCTCTTCGGGGCGCGTATCAACGAATCCATCCGTGCGGGCCAGTTGTGGCGCCTGATCACGCCGGTGTTTTTGCACGGATCGCCTGCCCACATCTTCTTCAATATGTACGCCTTGTTTTCCATCGGTTCGTTCCTGGAGCGACAATTTGGTCACGGGCGTTTCCTTCTGTTGGGGTTTCTTGGCGCCCTCTCGGGCAATGTGTTTTCCTTTTTGCTCACCGGCGGTGGATTCTCAGTAGGAGCCTCTACTGCCGTGTTCGGGTTGGTGGCGGCGGAGGCGATCTTCTTCCATCAAAATCGAGGCTTGTTCGGGGGATTGGCAAGGCGGGCGATCGGGAATGCAGTGTTCATCATCGCTGTCAACCTGTTCATCGGCCTGTCCCCGGGGATCGACAACTGGGGCCATGTGGGGGGATTGCTCGGCGGCGCGATCTTTGCCTGGTTTGCCGGACCGCGCTGGCAGGTGACGGGAATCGCGCCCGACCTGAAACTGGAGAATGAACGCGAAACCCGCGAAGTGATCATCGGCGCGGGAACAGTCGTCATCCTATTTGGTTTTCTGACAGCTTGGAAAATATTGGGAATGTAGGCTCTCTACGTAAAGGCGCGGAGCCGCGAAAGAATTGCATCGAAACTTTGCGTCTTGGCGTCTTTGCGCTGATGAAATGAGGTTGGCGGGGAAAATTACCGCAAAGGTGCGGAGTCGCGAAGGAGAGGATCCGGTCCTCGCCTCCTAGCGGGATTGAGTTAGTGTGAGACCTTCAGATTTATTGACGTGAAGGCGCGGGTCGCCTGGGGAGAGGAATCAATTTTTTGTATCTGCGCGTCTTTGGAAAGAAGCCTGGCGAGGTTAACTTATATGGGCCAGACGCGGGTCGAGGGCATCGCGCAGACCATCGCCAAGCAGGTTAAATGAGAGCACAGTCAGCATGATTGCCAGGCCGGGGTAAAAGACCAGGTGAGGTGCGGTGAAGACCTGGTTGCGCTCGGAGCCCAACATAGATCCCCACTCCGGCGTGGGCGGCTGCGCACCCAGTCCGAGGAAGGAAAGCGCGGCCGCGTCCAGTATGGCAGTGGCGATTCCCAATGTCCCCTGGACTATCAGGGGAGTTAATGCGTTGGGCAGAATGCGCCGGAACAGGATCTGCAGATTGGACCCACCCAGGGCACGAGTGGCTGAGATGTAATCCATCTCCCGAACGGACAGGACAGAGGCGCGCATGACGCGGGCATAGGCTGGGATAGAGACAATGCCGATGGCCAGCAGGGCATTGATCAGGCCAGGACCGAGGACCGTTACGATGGCTATGGCCAGCAGCAGCGAAGGAAAGGCCAGCAACACGTCCATCACGCGCATTATGATATTGTCAATCCAACCTCCAAAGTAACCGCCCAGCGCACCCAGTACGGTTCCAATGATGATAGCGAAGGATACTGTGGTAAATCCAACCATCAAACTTAACCGTGCTCCGTACAACAGACGACTGAATTCATCGCGCACATTGCCATCGATGCCGGCTAGGTGTTGCGGTTGGTCTGCAGGGCATCCGAAAAGGTGGATGCAGGGATCCTGCCGCCGTTCGACCTCCTCTATTCCGATGAGAACCTGATAGGGATCGTAGGGGGATATCCACTGTGCCGTCAGGGCGACGAAGACCAGAACCCCGAGGATGAACATTCCCACCACCGCTGAACGGCGCCGGAAAAGCCGCCGCCGGGTGATCTGCCACAGGCTGACGGATTTAAGCGACAATCCTTCGGCATCGAGCGTTTTAACCTTCGTTTCAATGTTTGTCATGGGGATTCCTAGGTCAGCCGGATGCGTGGGTCGAGATAGGCGTAGGAAACGTCCACGATCAGATTGAGGGCGACAAAGAAGAAAGCGATTACCACCGTGAATGCCTGCACGATACCGTAGTCGCGGGCGGTGATGGCATCGTACAGTGTGCGGCCCACGCCGGAGAGACCGAAGATCGTCTCGGTCAGGACCGCTCCACCGAGCAGGCCGCCCAGCGAGAGACCGATGACCGTCACGAGCGGCAGCAGTGAGTTGCGAAAGGCGTGCTTGTAGATTACCGCGCTGCGTTTCAATCCCTTCGCCCGCGCGGTGCGGATGTAATCCTGTCCGAGAACATCCAACATGGCAGACCGGGCCATTCGGGCGATGAGCGCCATGGGGATGGTGCCCAACGCCAGGGCGGGCAGGATCAAATGGGTGGTGGAATCTTTGAGCAACTCCCAATTCGCAGTCAGAAGGGAGTTGAGGATGTGCAGCCGACTCAAAAACTGGAACATGGCGAGCAGGAAACCTTCTGCCGGCAGCGTCAATCCCCAGACCTCATAGAATGGATCATTCGGGATCCCGGGACTGACCCGTCCGGAAGGCGGCAGCCAGAACGGTGTGTCTTTCAGCAGGAGCGAGAAGACGTAGGCCAGCATCAGGCCAAGCCAGAAGACCGGCATGGAGACACCGGTGTTGGCCCACACCATGGTGGTTACATCCACCCAGGAGTTGTGGCGGACGGCTGAAATAACGCCAAGGGGAATACCAATGATTATACTGACGATCAGGGCTGAAAAGCTCAATTCCACAGTCATGGGCAGCCGCTCGACCAGCAGGCGCGTGACCGGCATGCCGTAGCGGATGGACTCGCCAAAATCACCGCGCGCCATCTCGCTCAAATAAATGCCAAATTGGATGTGAATGGGTTTGTCCAAACCCTTTTCGCGAATGAAACGGTCACAGACTTCCTGGGTGGCTTTTTCGCCCAGGATTGCACGGCACGGATCACCTGGGATCAGGCGGGCCAACGCAAAGGTGACCAGCAGAATCCCGAGCAGCACCGGGATGGACGATAGGATGCGGCGTATCATGTATTGGATCATCATAAGAGAGTGCTCCGTGAGAATACGGGATGGCGGTTCAATCCACCATCCCGTATTTCTTGCATCTAGGGCAATTCGCGACCGTTCAGCTTATTTTTCCATCAGGCCCCAGAGTGTGGAGTAATACTCCCACAGGTTGGTGTTGCCTTTGTGGGTGGGCGAACCGGGGTTCAAGCCCATGTTGAAGGTTGCCAAAACGTCGGCAGAATCGAAATCGGTGCCATCATGGAACTTGACGCCTTGGCGCAGTTTGCAGACCCAGACTGTCGAGTCTTCGTTCGGGGTACAAGACTCGGCCAAGTGAGGTTCTGTAGCGGAGTCATTGACCACGAAACCGTATAGCGCCTGGGTAACCTGCTCGCAAGCACGCAGGGTTTCACCATCGGTGTCATCGGCACAGAACAGGCTGATCGGTTCGGCGTTCTGCATCCAGACAAACGTATCCCGGCCGCCTGGATCAGAGAAGGCAAACAATTCAGTCGTGAGCGGGCTGGCCTGAGGGGTTTCCACATCAGCGCGGTAAGCTGCGGCGGAAGCGCCATGAGCCACCGGTACCAAAGGTGCCAGTTCGCGGATGGCGTTGTTGGCAGCCACGTAGTACTGTTCCGCATCTTCCGGCAGACCAATTTGGCCGCCGGCCACCAGTTGCTCATAGATTTCCGGATACGGCGTACCGAATTGTTGCTGTGCCTCGCCAAAGTGATAATCCAGGAAGTTGGTGATGTGCGGGTAGTCCGCGCCCCAACCCAAGAGATGGAATCCATCCAACTGGCCGGAGCCGGAGGCTTCAATGAAGGCACCGGATTCCATGACGACGATCTCGGCATCAATGTTCAGGTTTTCCTTCAGCTGGGCCTGGATATCCTGAGCCACGTTGCCGACCTGCGGCAGGTAGCCGCGCACTACATCGCGATAGTACAACTTTGTGGAAAATCCATCCGGGAAGCCGGCTTCGGCCAACAGTGCCTTGGCGGCATCGGGATCGAAGTCATACCACGGATCGCCCACGCAAGCGTTCGGAATGGCGCACGGTGTAAAGTGAGATGCAACTTCGGAGCCTTCGGGATAGAAGGTGTCCACAATGCGCTGGCGGTCAATGCCCTGAGCAACAGCCAAGCGCACCTTGACGTTGTCAAAGGGCGGATAGGAGTTGGTCATGCCGATGTAGAAGACATTGAGCGCCGGGCGGATTTGCAGGTGCAGGTTGGGATCACCTTCGATGGTGGCAAAATCTTCCGGACCAACATTGTCAAAGCCGTCAATCGTGCCGGCCTGCAACTCGAGCAGGCGGGCGGCGGATTCTGATGACCAGCGGAAGACCAGGGTCTCGGCTGCGGGTGGTTCACCCCAATAGTCAGGGAAGGCGGTAAAGGTCAAGCTTTCGCCGCGATTCCACTCGCTGACCATATAGGGGCCAGTGCCCACGGGCTTTTCCAGACCATCGCTGGTACGGGTGGTCTCGCCGGCGGTTGCCTCAATCCACTCTGAAGGGTAGATGGCAAATGGGCTGAAGGCAATCTTGGAAAGGAAGGCCGGATCGGACTTGCACATGTTGAAGGTAACAGTGTACTGATCTGTAGCCTCAATGGATTTGAAGAAGCCGCCGTAATCGCAATCCGGGACCCCCAGGGTTGTACCGTCGAAGGTCGCGATCGGAACCTTGGGAATGGCTGTGGGTTCTGCCGGTGCTTCGGTGGCCGGTGCTTCGGTGGCCGGTGCTTCGGTGGCCGGTGCTTCGGTGGCAGGTGCTTCCGGTGTGCCGCATGCTGCAAGAACAAGGCTCATCAGCACGAGCAGCGAAAGCAATACAGAAAGATTTCGTTTCACGTTTCTCCTCCAGAGAATTTTGAATTTGGATGAAATTAGGGGCATTGGGTGGGATCTCTCTCTTAAAAATTCACCTCCTTCCGAAAAGTAGCCCGGATTATACAACAAAACCTTTACTACCACACTGGCAGCGGCCGGCCGAATCCGTTTAACCCCACCTGGGAGGGGTCTTTTGGCCAAATCCCTGCGACCGGCTCCTCACACTTTGGGCATTTCCCTTCGGTTGTAAGCAGGTACTCCCGGATGATGTACCCGCTGCGCTTCACCACCCGCGTATTGCAGTGCGGACAATGCGTGCTTTCATATTCCTCCACATGCCCCGGGATGTTTCCGGCGTACACATATTTCAGCCCAGCCTCGCGACCGATCTCGGCTGCGCGCAGCAGCGTCCGCGCGTCTGTATTCTCCGGATCGGTCATCTTGTAATCCTTGTGAAAGGCGGTGACGTGCCATGGAATATCCACCGACAGACCGGCCAGAAAGCGGGCAGCCTCCCACAATTCCTCGTTCGAATCGTTGAAACCGGGGATGACCAGCGTGACCACCTCCACCCACAATCCCAAAGCGCGCGCGCGTCGGATCCCATCCAGGGTGTTTTGCAGGGTTCCGCCAAGGCTTCGATATTTTTTATCGTTCATGCACTTCAAATCGATCTTGTAGGCATCCAGGTATGGCCGTAGATAGTCCATCACCTCCATCGTGTTGTTCCCGTTGGAGACGTAGGCGCACATCAATCCGTTCGCCTTCGCCTCCTTGAAAATCGCCACCGCCCATTCGCTGGTGATCAACGGTTCGTTATAAGAGGACACGACCACCGTTGCGTTGCAGCTTTGCGCGTATCCCGTCACTTGTTTCGGCGAGATCCGCCTCACCAATTGGGCAGAGACGTCCGAGGCCGGATCGCGCATAGCCTGTGAAGTCAGCCAGTTCTGGCAGAATCCGCAGTGATAGTCGCAGCCAAGCATGCCGAAGGTCAGGGCATTTGCCCCGGGCAGCATGTGAAAAAACGGTTTCTTTTCGATCGGGTCGCTTTGCAGCGCAGCCACATAGCCCCACGGCACGCGCAATTTTCCTCCCTGGTTGAATCGCACCTGGCAGATGCCGCGTTTGCCGTCGCGAATCAGGCAGCGATGACCGCAGGCGAAACAGCGCACCGAGTTGTCTTCAAGCGACTCGTATAATTCGCCCTCGGCGGTCAGGCCGTCCAATACTTTTTGCAGTGAACTCATTTTGTCTCCGTAGGTCACGTTTCAAACGCGACCTACTATAATGGTGCAATGTTAAGTGTCGTGATCCAAGCCGGCGGACAGTCCTCGCGCATGGGGGAGGACAAGGCGCTCAAACCGTTTCTGGGCAAACCGCTCATCCAGCGGGTGATCGACAGGCTTCTACCGATCGCGCATGAGATGATTGTAACCACGAATCGCGTCGAAGACTATGCCTTCCTTAAGGAATCGAATCCCGCGTCAGCCCTGGACCTGAACCTCCGTCTCGTCCCGGACCTCAAACCCGGACGCGGCGCTCTCGGCGGCCTGTACACCGCGCTTGCCTCCGCCAGCATGCCGTACGTGGCGGTGGCCGCGTGTGACATGCCTTTCGCCAGCGCCTCCTTCATGCAAGGCGCGCTGCAGTTGATGATTCGGGAGGGAATGGATGTGGTTCTCGCGAAAACCGAGGAGGGTTATGAACCGTTCCACGCGGTCTATCGCCGCGAAACCTGTCTGCCGGCGATCGAATCGGCCATCCAGGCGGATCAGTGGAAGGTGATTTCTTGGTTCCCGGCGGTAAAGGTGCGCCAGCTCTCGCCCGGAGAATTCAAGTCATTCGACCCGCAGGGACTATGTTTCTGGAATCTCAACACGCCCGAGGAGTTTGTCGAAGCCGAGAGAAAAGCCGAGCAGGTCACGCATCACACGTGACCTGCTTATCGAACAATAAGCACCGGGCACGGCGCGTGTGCCACCACCTTCTGACTAACGCTGCCCAACAGCAGCCCACTCAGACGGCCCAAACCGCGCGAACCCATCACGATGATATCGCTGGCGCGTGTGTTGGCCACATTGAGGATGGCCTCAGCGGGATCTCCCTCGCTCATCTCGGTGTGAACCTCGCAAGGGAGATCGCCCACCTGTTCCTTGGCGCGCTCCAGAGTAGCCTGGGCTTCCTTCGTGCGATGATCGATCGCAGTTTGCAGGTTGGGTTCGCCGAGGTACAAGGGGATCGTGCCGTACGAAACGACGATTCGCAACTCGGCGGGCTTCACTGTGCGCGCCAGTTCACCGGCTTGTCGCGCGGCATGGTAGCCGTGCTCGGATCCGTCCACAGCCAGCAGGATCTTGCCAAACATGTGGCCTCCTTTCCATTGGAGCTAATTCCAGTATACTGTTCGTCCGTCTGATTTTCATTAATGGCCTTAATAGAAAATCCGCGCTCCACCGGTACGGAGGTGAAGCGCGGATTTTGTTGTGATGGACGGAATTCCGCTACAGCTTTGGCAGCAGGTAATCGTACGCGCTCAGGGCGGCTTTGGCCCCATCGCCGACTGCGATCAGTACCTGCTCGGCGACGTTGTTGGTCACGTCCCCGGCGGCGAACACGCCCGGCACATTCGTGCGATTGGCGCCGTCAACGATGATGCGGCCGCGCTCGTCGAGCTTGAGGAGGTCCTTGACCATGTCCGTATTCGGGGTCAGGGCCTTTTCCACGAACAGGCCATCTGCTTCATATTCCACGATCTTTCCGGCCTTGTCCTTCAGGCGCAGCTTGCGGGCAAATTCATCCCCTTTGACCTCGACCACGTCACGATCCTTGAGGATGGTGACGTTCTTGGCCTTCTGCAGTTTGTGCCCGGCCGGGCTATCCAGGGCTTTTTCGTTGCCGCATACCAGATACACCTGTTTTGCCACAGTGGCCAGTTCGCTGGCGGATCGCAAGGCCAGGTCCTCGTCACCGATGACGATGGTGGTCTTGTCGATGAAGAGCGGGGCATAGCTCAAGGCCGAGTAGCACAGGCCTTTCATGGTGTAGTCCTTTTCACCCGGCACATCCATGCGGACCTGGGTTGTTCCGGTTGCGATGATCAAGGCGCGGGCTTCCAGCTCGGCACCGCTTTTGGTGCGGACGGTGAAATCACCGTTCTTGCGGCTGATCTTATCCACCGCGTCCATGTGACGCGCAAAGTCGAGGTATTCCAGTTCACTGCGGAATTTGTTCACGATCTCCAGACCGCGGATGACCTGGTAGTCCTCGATCCACGGCAGGGACAGGCGATAATTGGTCTTTCCACCCAGGTCCTTGCTCAGCAGGAGCACATTCAGCCGCTTGCGGATGGCATACACCGAGGCCGTCAGACCGGCCGGTCCTCCTCCGATGATAATCAGATCGTACATCGGGTTCTCCTTTCGATTTAGTACGCAGACTGAATGGTTTCCATGTCGATGTGGGTCTCGCCCTCGTCCGGCGGCGGTGCGGCGATGAAGTGTTCCTCCATCATCATCTTGGTCAGGCTGCGCGAGCGCGCGATGATTCGGGTCGCGTTCTCAAATTCAGCCTCGAAGGTGGTGGGGATGCGCGCCAGCCCCTGTTCCTGGGCTTTCATGGCGACCGCAGCCGCCTCGCGCGGGAAGACCTCCCAATCGTCCATGTTGGGGAGGATGTGATCCGCATCCAGTTTGTCCCCCACATGATTCGCCATGGCCTCGGCCGCGGCAAAGCACATTTCATCGGTGATGGTGCGGGCGCGCACATCGAGCGTGCCGCGGAAGATGCCGGGAAAGCCCAGCGAGTTGTTGACCTGGTTCGGGAAGTCCGACCGGCCGGTGGCTACGACCGCTGCGCCCGCCTCCTTGGCCTCCCAAGGCCAGATCTCCGGCACCGGGTTGGCGCAGGCGAACACGATCGCATCCTTGGCCATGGTCTTGATCCATTCCGGCATCAGCACGCCTGGCCCGGATTTTGAAAGGGCGATGACCACATCCACGCCCTTCATGGCGTCCGGGATGTCGCCCTGGCGGCCTTGTGCGTTCGTGATATTGCACAATTTCCATTTATCCTTGAATTCGGCTTTGCGCATCTCGAGATCCTTGCGGTGTTTGCCCAGGATGCCCTTGGTATCCACCATGAAGCACTTGGCCGGGTCGGCACCCCAGCCGAAGATCAGGCGCGAGCAGGCCACGTTGGAGGCACCCGAGCCCCCGAAGGCGATCTTCACTTCGCTCATCTTCTTGCCGACCACCTTGAGCGCATTGATCAAACCAGCCAGGGTGACGGTGGCCGTTCCCTGTTGGTCGTCGTGCCAGACCGGGATCTCGGCTTTTTCGCGCAGCGTATCCAGGATGTAGAAGCACTTTGGCTGGGCGATGTCCTCCAGGTTGACGCCCCCGACGCCGGGTTGAAGCATGAGCACGGTGTTGATAATGGCATCCGGGTCCTTGGTATCGAGCATGATCGGAACCCCATCCACCCCGCCCAGATACTTGTACAACAGCGCCTTGCCCTCCATCACCGGCAGGCCCGCCTTGGGACCGATATCACCGAGACCCAGAACGCGTGTACCGTCGCTGACCACAATGACCGTATTCCATTTGTTGGTGTATTCGTAGGCCAGCTCCGGGTCGGCCTGGATCGCCTTGCAGGGGGCTGCCACCCCGGGCGTATACCAGATGGCAAAATCGTCGAAGCTGTGCACGGTGCATTTGAGCGCCGTCTCGATCTTCCCCCGGTAGAACGGATGCAGGCGCATGGCATCGGCAGAAGGCTTCTTGGCTTTTGCAAGCAGCTCTTCCACATTCATGTTTGTATTCCTTTCTGAGAGATATCTCTCGAATGACCGATCAGATTTTTGGGTGAGGCGCTCCGCCGTTCCTGCGTTTTGATTCCTCGCGCAGAGCGAGCATCACCGCGTAAATATCGAGACCGCGTTTGCAGGCGCCGCGCGCCGCATACAGGGCGGAATCCGACCACAGGGTGCGGGTGCCGAGCGCTTCCTCGTCATCCTGCAGGATCATCTGGATCAGGCTGCCCAGGGGGAGGTCCATGTCGTTCATATGCGGAATCTCGCAATCGAAACAGGCATGGCAGGTATACACATCCTGACCGGTGGCGCATTTCACCGCGCGGCGCAAGGACATGTTAGAACTCGTCCACCTTCTGGCGCAGGCTCAAGGTCATCAACACCACATCGCAATATTCGCCGTCCGGGAACATGAAGTAATCGTCGAGGACGCAGTTCGACCGGAAACCGAGCTGCTCAAACGCCTTGACGACCTTCGTCTGATCTGCAATGACCTCAGCCAGCAGTATGCCCAGACCCTGTTTGCGGGCCAGTTCGATCAGCGCGCGGATCATCTTCATCCCCAGGCCGCGCTTGCGGAAGTCCTTGGTCAGGTACAGGCGCACCTCGCCGATGTGTCGTTTGGGACCGTTGAAAAAATGCAGGGAGGCGCTGCCAACGATGCGCTCTTTGACCAGTGCGATCAAGGGCAGGACCTTGCTGTAATCCAGGTTTTCGAACCAATCCTGGATCACGGATGGATCCTTGGCATAATGACGGAAGAACCGCATATCCTCCTCGCTGACGGCGGAATAGAATTCCATCAAACGCTGCCTGTCGTCCGTGACCAGCGGACGCAGCAGGATGTAGGCGCCGTCCTTCAGAGTTGCCATTTCGCGGAAATTCTTGATTTGTTCAGGAAGCATAAACCCTCCCGGTTCAAAATTCTGGCCGCCCTTCCTCGCGCGGGAAGCAGCGGACGAACACAGATCTCCCTACGCGGGGACTTTTTCCATTTCCTTGGGTTTGACGAATCCCTTGGGCAGCAGATTGGCCTCCGTCACGATGCGCGGCACGACATCCTCCCAACCCACCGGCATGATGTGCAGGCCGCTCACGCCCGTCCCCGTGCGGATCTTCGCGATCAGCTCGAGGGTGATCTGCACGCCCTCCTCCTGTGCGTTGCCGGCCTTGTCGGCAGCTTCCATGCGTTTGATGATGGATTCGGGAACGTACACGCCCGGCACCTGGTTCATGTAGACGGTCATCTTGTAGCTTTTCAAGGGGGTGAGGCCGATCATGATGAAGGCCTTGCCCAGGATGTCGCGCTTGGCGATCTCGTTCAGCCAGATCTCCATGCGGTCGGGATCGTAGACCAGGTTGGTCTGGAAGAATTGTGCGCCGGCATTGACCTTCTTTTGTTCCCGCAAAGCCTGGAATTTCGGGTCGGAGGCGAACGGGGAAGCGGCTGCGCCGAGGAAGAATTTCGGCGGGAATTTGATCTCGCGGCCGTCCAGGTAACGCCCTTCATCGCGCATGCGTCTCAGGATCCAGATCATCTGGATCGCATCCAGGTCGTTGATGTCCATGCGTCCGCGCGGCTGCGGCGCCAGCACCGGGCTGTCCCCGGTGACACACAGGACGTTGCGCACACCCATGGCGGTTGCACCCAGGATCTCGCCCTGCAGGCTGGCGCGGGTGCGGTCGCGGGCTGCGATCTGCATCACAGGTTCGGCGCCATTCTCCACGGCGATCTTGGAGCAGGCCCAGGAGGTCATGCGGGGGGTGGCGGAGGCGTTATCCGTGAAATTGATGGCTGTCACATACGGTTTGACCAGATGAATGTTCTCGATCAACTTCTTGGTGGACATGCCCAGAGGCGGGGCGATCTCGCAGGCGACAATGAACTCGCCGGATTTCAATCCCTTTTCGAGATTCGACACAGGTTCGGTGTAGGCGGGTGCGTGGTATTGGTCATCCCCCTTCCACCAGCCGGGCTCGCGCACACCGCGGAAGACCTCGTCCCACATTTTGTAGCGTTCCGCGGCCGGCTTGAAGAGTAAACCGCTCAGCACCTTTGTGGTGCCGATCTTTTTCACGTGTGTGAAGACATCACCCCAGGTTTCGGTGCCGACCTTTTCCCAATCGAGGGGGGGCAGGACTTCGAGCAGTTTATCCTCGCGCCCCATCTTGAACGAGCGGTCATAGATCTTGTACCAGATGCAGGGGCGGGTTTTATCCACGTAACAATGTTCGGGGGTCGAGCCGCCGCAGGGACCGTTGCGCAGCCCCTTGGGACATTCCATCGGGCAGATGAAGGCGGTTTCCTGAAGCAGGCAGTTGCCGCACATACGGCATCCGAATAGAGGTCCCTTGATGGCATATTCCACATTTTCAAGCAGCAGATTGCCAAAGGATTCCTTTTTGAAGGGGGAGTAGGCAGGTTGCCAGCGGCGTCCGGGAGTGAAGATGGGCATGAAGGCCTCCAGTAGGTGTCAGGGGTTAGGTGTCAGGTGCAGGGTGTCAGGTGAACAGGTCACGACGCATGCATCTGAAACCAAGGCATAATTTCAATTCGCCAAATAGGCGTCGGCGTAGATCACTTTGTTCAGCAGGATCTGGGTCGTCTTCCAGATGGCGGATTGTTCGGGGTCTTTAAGGTCGAAATCCTCCATTTGCGGTTCCTCGCTGGCGGCGGTGCGGTCGGCAATTTTATTGTAGACCCGCGCCAGTGGATTGCTAGTGTCTTTTGTCTCTATCCAGCGGATGACATCGTTCTGTTTTTCATCGAAGGGGTTGGCGATCATCATCTTGAGACCAACGCCCATCAACATGGACAGATACGTGCGGTTGATCAGCGGCCGGTTTTCATTGGGAACCGCGTTGGAAACATTGGATAAACCCACCGAGATGTTGGGCGCCGGATCCCAGGCATATTGCAGCATGCGCACTGTCTCGATCAGATGCGGGCAATACTGCTGGCAGCCGCTGGTGGTGAGCACGAGCGGATCGATGATCAGGTCATCCATGTTGAAGCCGATTTCCATCAGGCGCGGGATCAGCGTCTCGACCGCGATGTTGACGCGCGCATCCGCCTCGACTGGAATGCCGCTGGTGCCCATGGTCAGCGCGATGATCTTGGCGTTGTATTTCTTTGCAAGCAATGGTACTTTCTCAAGCCGCTCCGGTTCCGCCGACGTGGAATTCAGGATCGGCTTCGCCTTCTTGATCGTCTTGAGCGCGGCTTCCATCCCATCCACATTGGTCGTGTCGATCGAGAGCGGCACGTCCACCACGGTCTCGACCGTTTCGACGATCCAGGGGAAGACCTCCGCCCAGTCCTTCTTGCGCGGGCCGAGGTTGATATCGATCGCCTTCGCCCCCGCTTCCACCTGTTTGACGGCCAGGTCCATGAAGAATTCGCGGTCGCGCGCCGCCAGGGCTTCCTTCACTTTCTCCGAAATGATGTGAATGTTCTCGCCAATGATGTACATGTGTACCTCCGTTTTCATATAGCCATCCCGCATCCCTCGGCGACGGCATTTGGGATTATGTTTTGTCCAACGCCTGCGCCACACTGGGAAACCTGGTCATATCCGTGTGGGGCAGGAACAATGCGGATGTAAAGGCGTCGTAAAACGAGTTATCCGCGGATAGTTCGATGTAGGTCATGCGCCGGGCGATATCACCGATCCGTTCGCGGCGGCGCCAGTCGAGCAGGGCATAATATGCGCCCTTGACCGAGGTGTTGCCGAGGAACTCGAAGCGCGACCATTCCATGTCCGGCAGCAGGCCGATCTGCACCGCCTTCTCCACGTTGATGTATTTTCCAACCGAACCGCCGACCAGCCCCCGACTGGTGGATTCGAGCGGAACGCCGACGGTATCCGCCAGCACGGTGAAGCCTGCATAAATGGCGGCCTTGGCGCGCAGCAGGTTGTCCACGTCGACGCGCGAAAGGACGATGTCCTCGCCGGTCTCGGTCTCGGTTCCCCACGCCACCACATATTCACCGCCGTGCGAACCCTCCCGCACGCGTTTGGTTTTGGCCGAGAGGTTGACGTTCCCGGCCTTGTCGATCACGCCGGTCAGGAAGGCCTCCGAGAGCAGGGAGATCAATCCGGAACCGCAAATGCCCTTCGGTTTTCCACCGCCGATCACGCGGTAGGTGGGTTCAAGGGACTCGCTGTTGATCCACACTTCCTCGATGGCGCCCGTCGTGGCGCGCATCCCGTTCAATACGCCGGCTCCTTCGAAGGCCGGGCCGGCCGAGCAGGCGCAGGTGACCATCCAGTCGCGGTTCCCCAGCACGGTCTCTCCATTCGTGCCGACATCGATGAACAGGGTGACGTTCTCCGAATCCTCCAGGCCGGAGGACAGGACACCGGCGGTGATATCCGCGCCGACGTAACTGGCTACGCCCGGCAGGCAATCCACCGTGCCTTCATGATGGATCGCCAATCCCACCTCGCTGCCAATCAGCAGGGGCGGGTGATTGACCGAGGTGATGAAGGGGGAGAGGCGGATGTTCCCTGCGGGAATGCCCAGCAAAAGATGGATCATGGTGCTGTTGCCTGCGATGCTGCACTTCATCACGTCTTCAGGCCTGACCTTGACTCGTTTGCAGGCCGTATCCAACAATCCGTTGATCGTGTCCAGCACGCGCTGCCGGAGTTCCTCTCTGCCGCCGTTCTTGGACGAGTAAATGATGCGGGAGATCACGTCCTCCCCGCGCCCGATCTGCCCGTTGTACTCGGCAACCTGCGCCTTGACCTGTCCGCTGACGAGATCCACCAGCCATAAAGTGATTGTGGTGGTACCGATATCCACTGCAGCGCCCCACAAAGGAGAATATTCGTCCACCCGGCCGGGATAGATCTCGATCAGTCGCATCGGCATTTCCGGCTGCTGGATATTTCGTTCAACCACAGCCGTGACCTGCCACTCTCCGGCGCGTAATGTATCGCTCAGAGTTTGCAGCAGATGGAGGGAGCAAGCCACCTTCTCCATTTTTACCTGCGTTCGCAGTGCAGTTTGCAGGCGGGACCAGTCATCCGTCTGGTCTTCGAGGGAGGGTGGTGCGAGGTCCAGATGCACGCGCTGAATGGATTGGACCTGGTCATAGTCGTAATCCGGTGGGACGGTGATTTCAGCCACCACCCGATCGGTGGTCAGCCGCCGCTCGATCTTTTCCTGTGGCCCCACGTAGATCGCAAGATCCCCTTCCACGACGGTCTGGCAGGCAAGCGCGAATCCCTGTGCAATATCCTCGGGGGAGAGCCGCAGCGTGCTCCTTCGTCTCGCATTTCCCAGCGTCACCTGCACCGCGCATCGGCCGCAGCGTCCCTGCCCGCCGCACGGCTGGCCGATGTCCACGCCCGCGTGTTGGGCGGCATCCGCCAGCAGCGTGTTGGTCGGGACGGTGATGGTGGCGTGGATGTTTTCGCCGGTGAAGGTGAGGGTGTGTTGCATTGTTTGAAGTACTTAGGTAAACAAGTACACACCTAGGCACCCGTTTACCTGTGTACCTGTTTACCTGTATTCCTGTATACCTAATTGAGTGCCTGCTTCATGAACGCCGGCAGATCCACGGCTTCGCGCGGACCGACGCGGATCTCCCAGCCGGAGAGTTCCTCCTCCAGCTCGCCGGAAAGCACCGCCACATGGCCGGGCAGGACGATGCGTTTCTTGCTGACCTTTTCGGCCAGGTTGAACTCCTTCACGGCCTTGGCAATCCGTTCGGCGTCGAACTTGCCCGCCGCCCACGCCGTCAACACCGACATGCCCTCGGCATCCGTGACCACCAGCCAGGCGGGCAGGCCCGAGCCTTCGACCTCGTTCGCGACCGAGAAGTAGGTGATGCTGAAGTTGGTGGTGACCAGCACCGGGCTCTCGGGCTTGGGCGCGTTGATCTCGTAGATGCCGGGCTGAACCTGGATCGGTTTCTGCGGGTCGGTGTAGATGTTCTCCCGCAGCACGAGCAGCGCGTAGGCGAGCTCGGGGGTGAAGGTGTCCAGCACCACGAATCCGGCATACTTCGAAATGGCCTGCGCGGCGTAGACCGGCTCCTTCTCCGGGCCGTTCTGGCCGGCGAAGAAGATGACCGGATATCCCAACGGTTTGAAGTTCGACTTAAGCGCCAGGCGCCGCGCTTGAGTAGATAGGGTCAGCCACTCGCCGAGGGTTTTGCCTCCCAGGTCGAGCACCATGTCCTCAACGCCTTTCGCCTGGATCTTGGGAGTCAGGTCGGCGAGCGCCTCGAGCGAATCGCCCCTGACCGTCAAGACTGCCTTGTGTTTTGCCGCCGTATCAGCCAGGGTTTCATACTTGGAAGGGTCGGCTGCGTAGATCAACGCGGTCTCACCGGCAAGCTGGCTTAATGCCTTATCCAGGGCTGCGGGGTCGTTGCTGATCAGGATCAACGGCCGTTTGCTCACGCCGCGTACGGTCTTCACCGCCGCGGATAAGTCGCCATCTGCTTCGATGGCGAAGCCATCCAGGGTGAAATCCATGCCCACGTAATTAACCTTGTAGGCATCCGCGGCCGCGGCCTTTTTGGCCAGGTCCGCATCGCTGGCCTTGAGGCGCAGGAACAGGCCGGGCTTGTTGTAGAAGGTCTTCTCGTGGCGAAACATCACGACTTCATTGCCCGCCTTGACCTCAGTGCCGGCCTTCAATGTGATCAGGCGAACCGGCGGTGCAGCCGACTCGGCCAGCTGCTTCTTCGATTCCTCGGTAACGTATGGGCAAGCCGAGAGCTCCACCTGTTTGGCGGCGAGTTTCATCGCGAACGCGAGACAGGTCGGGAATCCGCATTCCTTGCAGTTGGTTTGCGGAAGCATTTTGTAGATTTGAATTCCAGAGAGTGCCATAGTTATTCTCCATGTTCGCGCTGAGCGAAGTCGAAGCGCATCATCCACGCTGTCCTTCGACTGCGGTCTCGATTTTCATCTCGACCTCCGCTCAGGACGAAATCTTAGGCCATCACCAATTCTTCGATTGCGCTTTTCACACGTTTGACGGATTCGGGATGGCGCAGCACGATCACATCCGCGCCGGATTCAACCAGGGCCACGGCGGTCAGCGTCTCCCAGTGCACGGCGCGGGCTTTCCAGTCTCCCCAGGATTCCGGAACCCCCTCACCGACCTTGGATTCCTTCGCCTTCCAGGCCTCGAAACCGGGCGTGACGATCATGGGAAGCTGCGTCATGGAATCCCCTTGGAGCGCGGCCAGGCGCAGGCGTTCCATCACCGAGTAGCCGTACTCGATGCCGTATCCGAGCGCGCCGGTGGTCGGATCCATCAGGATTCGATCCGCGGGCAGGCCCATGTCGGTGATCAGGATGTTCAATTGCTTGGCGAGATTCACATCCATCGGCGTGCGCGCTTCAATGAGATGACCGTTAGCCATGGCAGTCGCCACAATGGTGCGGTAATTTTTATCTTCGCAGATGCCCAACACGAGCTTCTCGCCCTTGGCGGCTTCGGCCACGGGTACGAGAAGTTCATTGTCCTTTTCCGCCTGACCCGGCCCCCACACGATGAGAGGCAGACCGCTCGCGCTCAGGACGGATTTGACAGCCTTGACTGCGTCGTCGGGTGAATCAGCCAGCATCAATGCCAGCACGATCAGGTCAGCGCCTGCCTCTTCGGCCTTCTTTGCCCATTTTGCAGGATCGTTCATCGCCTCGCCCCAGACCTCCGCCAGGAGCGGCGACCAGTCTTCCGGTTTGCGCGATTTGATCTCGATGGCGATGGCGGGACTGTTGGGGGTCGGAGCCTCAAAGTGCAGGTAGGGCAGCGTGGTCTGGCCGCCGAGCGTGATGCTTTTTGCACGCGTTCCACCCTCCGCGGCGGTCGCGCCCAGGGTGATCTTCTTGATGCTGCCGGGCCACTTGTCTTTTGGGATGTCGATTGGCATGTTGTCTCCTTGTTCGAATGCAAGTACACGAGTAAACAGGTACGCAAGTCTGGCGAGGCGCGTTTACCTGTCTACGTGTCTATTTTTGCGTGCTCACCTCAACCCTGCCTTCCTCCTCGCTTCGTCCCTTCGTTCCACGAACTGCTGGATCGGTGATCTTCTTTCCGCGGCCAGGCCCAGATCCCTCAGATCGCCCTCATCCCGGGCTGCCATATGTCGCAGGATGTGGCGGTAGGAAAGAAAAGCTGCTGGATAGATAATCCCGGCGGAGTTATGCATCATGTAGGCGATGCGAATCCCCCGGTCCTTCATCAGCTGCGCGGCAAGGTTCAACGGAAGGTCGGCATTCAGCTCGGGAATCCCCTCGCACATGATCTGCTCCGCGGTCAGCGCCTCAGATCCCTGCCTGCCATATATCCCGACCAATTCCTCCACGCCCACGACGCCGATTCCATGACCCTCCCGGTCAAGCACACACATGGCTTCCAGGTTATGGTCGAGCAGGAATTGCGCGATGTCCCTGACCGGCGTATCGCACTTGCAGGTGGGTACTCCGACAGTCATCAGGTCGCGGACGAGTTTTTGTTCACCCATAATTGCAGAAAAGTGGAACTCCCCAACCTGGAACGTTCCACTTTCCGAATTTCCTTATTCCCCAGCCTCTCCCGCCTGATTGCCAAGGTAGGTCTCCAGCCCCATTTGCTCGATCTGGACACGCTGTTTCTTGGCCCAGTCGTGATGCCCCTCCTCCATCTTGAGGATGTCGGTCAGCAGATCGCCGGTGGATTGGTCGCTCACCTCTCCGGCAAGCTGGATGCCGGCGTTGTAGGCCTTGATCGCGCCCATTTCGGCTTCCTGGTCGTTGGTCACCATCTCCAGCACGGTCTTGCCGATCTTCATCGGGTTGAGGTTGGAGACGATCGGCGTGCCCTCCAGGAAGAGAATGCGCTGGATCAGCCACTCGGCGTGATGCATTTCATCCATGGCTTTCTTCTCGATGGCCTTGTGCAGTTTCTCGTAGCCCCAGTTGTCGCACATCTCGGAGTGCACCATGTACTGACTGATGGCGGTCAGTTCATCCGCCAGGAGGTCGTTCAAGACCTTGAGCAGCTTGTCATTGCCTTTCATGTTGTTGATCCTTTCTTCCGAAGCAAATCACGATTCATTCGTTTGATCGCGGCAGGGCCTTCCGCTTAAATATAAATGGGGATTGGGATTGGACAGTATCCCAATCCCCTTGTTGTTGTCAACCGGCCATGGCCTAGAACATCGGCTCCATGGCGATGGCGGGATGGTTGTGTGCCTCCAGCCAGGCGAGCAGTTCTTCCACCGTGCTCACATTGCGCTCATCGGCGATCCTGTCCATGAAGTCCGGGTCGCCCTCGCGTGTGCAAATGGCCTTGAACTCGTCGGCCATGCTGTTCTTCAGCACCGAGGACATCCACACCACGCGCTTGAAGCCACCGTCGGAGGAGATGAACTTGGGGCTGATCAGGTAAAACTTGCCCACGCCCATCACGCCGGGGGTTTGCATGCCGCCGCCCGCGATGCCGGCCAGGGTCGAGAAGGTCATGCCGGCCGGGGTCATGGCGGTATCCTCGCGCGAGACCACCATCACACCGTTGGCTTCGGGAATGAGCATGACGATGCATTCGAAACAGCCGCAGGCCGTCATCGGATTCTCCATGATGGAGTACATCGAGACTTCCTGCACCACGCCGTGCGAACCGATCTTGGCGTAGTCGTTGGTCCCCTCCCAGTAGCCCTTGCGCATGTCGAGGGATTTGCCCAGCTTGATCGGCTGATTCGGTCCGGTCGGATTGATGCTGAACGAGGCTTTGCAGTCCAGCCAGTTATATGCGCCGCACAGACCGAGCCGCTCGGGGGAGACGACGCAGACGTGATTCGGCGCAAAGGACTGGCACAGCGTGCACGAATAGAATTCGTCCACCTTGTCGTCTGTCAGGTCGGCCAGGCGCTTGTTGCGGAAGTCATAGGCTGTTCGCGCCTTCTCCAGCCATTCGGCGTGCAGTTTCGGATCGGTCACGACCGTCACTTGAACCTTGTCCACGATGGCGCCGAAGTCCTCGTGGAAGCGGGCGTGCAGGATCCTGCCGAAGTGCTCGAGGTTGAATCCCTTGTCGGCCGCCGCGTTTGAGATGCGGATCCAGGCGATGTCGCGCTGACCGACGTGCTGAATGCCGCTGGCGCCGTTGACGAAGTAGTGCACCTGTCGCTCGAGCACCGGCTCGAAATCCTGCTGCATCTGGCGGCCGGCGACCTGGATGACGATCCCCAGATCCGTCGACCCCTGCGGATCCACCTTGGAAAAATCCGGTCCGATTACGTCGATCTTGCCGTCTGTGACCTCATCCAGCTTGGCCATGTACAGGTATTCGAAGGCGCGGCTGTACTTGCCGCCGAACTCCACGCGCAGGTCCGCCTTGCGGACGACCTCACCTTCGAACGCGGAACCGTACGGCACGGGTACATCCACGTTCGAGACCTTCACCTTAACGCCGCGCACCTCGATGCATTTTTGAACGAGACGTTCCGCCCGTTCGAGATCGTCCCTGCCTTCGATCTGATTGAACGGCATGGATACGACATGCTCGTAGGTCGTCACGCCGGTCGGTAAAATTTCGGGGATGACCGTGTCCGCGATTACAGGAAAGCCGAAGTTGATCGCGCCCGCGGCTGCCGCGTATTTCAGATCATCCACTTCGCCGAGCGCCAGCACGAAAGCGAAGACGCGTTCCTTGTTGTAGAGCAGGATCTCTCGCGACATGCCGGGTTTGAGACCGCCGAACGTAAGTGCGGAGCGGGTGGCGAAGCCCAGCGCGTAAATGGCGGAAATCGTGTCCGTGCCGAAGGGGACGGTGTAGGTGTCGTACCCCAGTTCCACGCCCTCCTCCTGCAGTTGATGGATGATGCTCCGCCCGTTCACGTTGCCGGAGAGGAAGGTCAGAATGTTGCGGCGCTGCAGCTCGCGCACCAGTTTGACCGCCACTTCGTTGGATTTGGCGCATCCGACGATGGCAGCAAAGCCGGGCATGCGGCCGTCCACAAGTTGAATGCCCCAGGAACGGAGTTGGATATCGTCGATCGGTCCGTTAAGATGACCGTCATTCCCCTCACCCCCATCCCCTCTCCCATTGGGAGAGGGGGAAGAGGTGAGGGACGCGTCGGGGCTGGTGAACGAGGTCCCTCCCGCGAGCTTGAATCCGGGCAGCGGCTCGGGCTGCAGGCTGTAGACAAAGCGCACCGCTTCGATGGTTTCGGCCGCGAGCAGGGTGGCCATCCCGGAATCGAGGGTCTCGCCGAGGTAGGGAGTCCACTTGGCGTTGGCAGGCAGAGGATGTAGCATATCCCGCGCCTGCTTCATCACCGGCTGGAGGTCGCCGAGTTTTTCCACCGACCTGCCCGTCATGCCGAGGATGGTCGGCAGGTAATACGCCGTGTTCGGGAACGAAACGGGCGTGTCGGGACCTTTATCCCCGAGGGCTTTCGTCAGCATGACCTCGGCTTCGGTGACGAGCGCGTTCGCGCCGCGGATGGCTCTGGTTGCGATGTATCGTGACATGGTTGTTCTCCTAGTCTGCGGCTACTCCATAGATCGCTTCGCGTTTCGTCGCGAGCGGCAGGGCCTCGAGCTCGCGCATCTTCGCGTCGCCGGAGCGGCCGAAGCGGTTCGGGTCGTATTCCGGCAGGCCGAGCGCGGCCCGCTTCTTGTCGATGTGCGCCAGCGTGGCCTCGATCATCTTTTGCGGATCGGGGATGAACTCCAGCTTGCCGCCGTATAGTTTTTCCCAGCCTTCGCTGATGTACTTGAGCACCGCGTCGCTGTCGGAAACGCGATCGGGCATGCCGCTGATCGGCGAAGCGCCACCGAAGATCACATACGCGCCGCTCGCCACGCAGTAGGCGGCGATCGCCAGCGCCTTTTCACTCATCCATTCCGGAGCCAGACCGACCGCGGGGATCTGATCGATGTCGTCGCCCAATCCGCCTTCCTCGGCCATTTGCGTCAGGACGGTCAGGATGCGGGTGTTGTCCACGCAGGAACCCATGTGCAGGACTGGTGGGATGCCGACTGTCTCGCACACCTCGCGCAGGCCGTTCCCCACCTCGCTCAAGCCCGCCTCTCCAAGCAGCAGACCCAGCTTGCCCGCGGCGATCGCGCCGCAGCCGGTCTGCACCACCAGCACATCCTGTTTGAGCAGTTCCTTGACCACCTTGTTGTGCAGGTAATCCTGCGAGGAGCGCGGGTTGTTGCAGCCGACGATGGCGGCCACTCCGCGGATGCGTCCGGTCATGATGGCATCGTTCAACGGGCGGAATGAGGCGCGGTAGGAGCCGCCCAGCATGTAATTGATGTACTCATGCGAGAACCCGGGGATGACATCCTCCTTGATCTGGGGGATGCGCGTCTTGCCCTGGTCGCGATTGGCGAAGTTGTCGATGGCGGTCTTAAGGATCTCCTTGGCGATGGTCAGGGCTTTGTGTTCGTCGAACTCGATGTGCGTGGCGCCCTTGATGCGCACCTTTGGGGAGGTCGTGATGATCTTGGTATGGAAGTTCTGCGCCAGCCCGACCAGCGCCTGCATGATGCACTGCACATCCACGACCATGGCTTCGACCGCGCCGGTCATGATCGAGAGCTCCTGGTGCAGGAAGTTGCCCGCGGCGGGAATGCCCTGCCGCATCAGGATCTCGTTGGCGGTGCAGCAAATGCCGGAAAGTTGAATGCCCTTGGCTCCGGCCGCCCGGGCGTACTCGAGGATATCCGGGGACTGGGAGGCCGCCACGAGCATTTCGCTCATGGAAGGCTCATGCCCGTGCACGACTATGTTGACCATGTCTTCTTTAATTACGCCGAGGTTGGCCTGCCCGAGAATAGGGGCGGGTGTTCCGAACAGGATGTCGGAGATATCGGTGGCGATCATCGAGCCGCCCCAGCCGTCGGCCAGGGAGGTGCGCACGGCATGGTTCAGGATGTGCGCCGGATCCTGGTCGTCCCCGATGTGCGTGCGGTGCAGCGCCTCGACCACCTCGCGGTCCACGCCGCGCGGCCAGATCTTTTGTTCGCGCCACAACTGCTGTCTCTTTTTGGGAGCACGGATGGCCGGCAGGATCTCGCCCTGCTGCTGGCCAAACTGGGCGATGTAGTGATCGGCCAGATCGGCGGCGATTTCTTCCGGCGAGCGGCCTTCGATCTTGATGTCGTATTTGGATGCGACCGTCCGCAGTTTGGCAACATCGCGGATGCTGTATCCCTCAGCCTCCCCGTTGGCGGTGGCCTTTAATAGGAAAGCCATGTCGCGGCCGTGGTCGGAGTGCGCTGCGCTGCCGGCGGCGATGGCGCGCGTCAGGTTGCGCGCTTGGATGGTGTCCAGGGTCGCGCCGCACACGCCCACCTCCCCGTTCTTGGTCAGCCGGCACGGACCCATGCCGCACTGCTTGCAGCACATCCCCGCGCCGCCGATGTTGCACGGAACCATGTTGTCGGCTCTTGTAAATGCGGTCCCGATCCCAAGCTCCTCCGCGCGGATCAGCATCTGCTGTGCGGCCGGGTCGGTCGAATAATCGTTGATCTCGCGTTTCTTAGCCATCCTGTACCTCCAAATTATTCCTCAGTATGTTTGATGGGACCAAGCCCCGGGCAGGGCCAGAGCGGACGGCCGTTGGTTTTTACTTGCTGGGCAAAGGAAACGGTTCCTTTGACGGTTTCGTACACGGCCGTATGGCGGAAAATTCCATCCCCCTCCCTTTTCTCCACGGCAACACCCGTTTCAGCCAGCACCGGGATCTCACCGAGATAGCCGGCCGCTTCCAGGCTTTGTGTGATTTGTTTGACATCCGTTTTCTTTGGATCGAAGGTGACCTCGATCACCTGGAACGCACTGCTGGCGTACACATCGCTGACCCCCGGAACTTCCATCAGAATGCGCCGCACTTCGCTGACGTGATGATCTCCGAACAATGCGGGCGCCTCGAAGGTTTTGGTCTCCATGCTTCCTCCTAGATGCAAGCGGTGTTAAACAACTTAAGGCCTCTTCAGGAGAGGGAAATTTCAGTAAAATCATTCTAGCACCAGGCACTTTATCCCACTTGTGCCTATTGTCACAGGAAACTCGGATAAATGTTATAACCGTCCTCCAATTTGAGGAAGAATGCCCGATTTCCTAATTTGGGTTGCGTTGTAAGATTTGATAGGGATGTTGGAGGCCGCCTTGGTCTCCTGAATTGCACGATTAATTCTAATGAGCGTGAAGGATGCCGGATTTCAGCCCAAATTGGAGACCCTTTTGCCTTGAGCAAGCCGCCCGCCCGCTGGCCGACCGCGCCGATGAACTGAGGGCGGAGCTGCAGTTGCGGGACCCGTGCCAGGTCGCGGCGAACAGCGGAGTTACCTTGATCGATCTGGGTTCCGGCCGCGGCGAATTGCACATTCCCTTTTGGGATAAGGTGTACACATTTTCCTGGCCGGAGCTGATCTGCTCCGAAGAGCAGGTGCTTCTTCCGGCGTTTCAACAAACCTTGCTGCTGTATTATCTGAACACCGCCGACGGCGCACCCGCCACGGGAAGATGGGTTTCCTTTGCGGATCTACCGGGAGGGCGCTTCTACCACCCGGCCTTTCAAGGGTATTCCGGCGACGAGGTTGTGAAGGCATTTGGTGTTGACTTGGATTCCTTTCGACGGGCCTGTCGTTCGGCCGGAGGCTGTGAGATTGCACGCGGGGACGCCTCCTTTCTATTTATAGCCCTGCCTCGCCTGTCCCTGATGATGACCTACTGGCTTGGTGATGAAGATTTTCCATCCTCCTGCAAGGTCCTGTTCGATGAGTCAGCCTGTCATTATCTTCCCATCGATGGGTGCGCGCTGATGGGCAGCAATCTGGTGCGGCGATTGCTGCACCCGGTTTAGAATCGAGACCTGGAAACCTGGAGAAGGCTATGAAACTTGCGATTACCGGAAAAGGTGGCGTGGGAAAAACCACGCTGACGGCGCTGCTTGCACAGGCGTACGCCGATGCCGGCCGGGAGGTCCTGGCGGTGGATGCGGATCCCAGCCCGTGCCTGGCCGGCGCTCTGGGTTTCCCGGCGGAGCTGCGTGAGAAACTGCATCCCATCGCCGAGATGGATGAATTGATCGAGGAACGCACCGGTGCCAAGCCCGGCACCGTGGGAGGGTTCTTTACATTGACAACCCGCGTGGATGACATCCCCGAGCGCTTCAGCATCCTGCACCGCGGAGTGCGCCTGCTCGAAATGGGCAGCGTGGACCTGGGAGGCTCCGGTTGCATCTGTCCGGAATCCGCCATGTTGAAGACGCTCTTCACCCATCTGCTTTTCCGCCGGGACGATGTGCTGCTGCTGGACATGTACGCCGGGGTGGAGCATCTCGGCCGCGCCACCGTGGATTTCGTGGATGCCATGCTGGTGGTCGTCGAACCGACGCGCCGCAGCCTTGGCACTGCCGTCCAAATCAAGCGTCTGGCGAACGACATCGGCCTGATGCGGTTGTACCTGGTGGGAAACAAGGTGCGGAACCGCGACGAGGAGAAATTCCTGGAGCAGGAGGCGTCGGAGATCCCGCTGATCGGGTTCTTGCCGGCGGATCTCAAAGTACAGGAGGCGGACCGCCTGGGCATCCCGGTGTATGATCACGTGGAAAGTTTGAAACTCTCGGCCCTTCAAATCACGGAAAAAATCAACGCGCTGACGAGCGATGAGGTATTGGAATGACAATTACAATTGCACTGGCAGGCAAGGGCGGCGTGGGCAAGACCACCGTGGCGGGCATGGTGATCAAGTACCTGGCCCAGAACCAGACGGGCAGTATCCTGGCCATCGATGCCGATCCGTCCTCCAACCTGAACATGGTGCTCGGCCTCGATCTCGATTGGACGGTCGGCGACATCCGCGAGGACATGCTGGCGCAGGTCAAATCCTCGCTCACCGAGGGCGGCGCGGCCATGGGCGTGATGCCCGGAGGAACGAGCAAGCGGGAATACCTCGAATACCACGTGCGTTCCTCGCTGGCCGAGGGATCGCGCTTCGACCTGATCGCCATGGGCCGCGGGGAGGGTCAGGGATGTTACTGCGCGGTCAACCACAACCTGCGCGAGGTGATCGACTCGATGAGCAAGCACTACGCCTATGTGGTGATCGACAACGAAGCCGGCATGGAGCACCTCTCGCGCCGCACCACGCGCGACGTCCAGCATCTGTTGGTGGTCAGCGACCCGACCCAGCGCGGGCTGGTGGCGGCACAGCGCATTGCCGACCTGCGCAAGGAGCTCGACATCCATGTGGAGAACGCCTATCTGATCGTCAACCGCCTGCAGGGGGAGATGCCGCCCGAGCTCATGACTTTTGCCGGCAAACTGGATATACCCATGCTCGGGACGATCCCCGCAGATGCCGCGCTGGCCGCTTATGAATTTTCCGGCAAGCCGCTGGTGGATCTGGGGGACGAGTCGCCGGTCTATCGCGCTGTGGAGGGGATGATGAGGAAAATCCTCTAACCGAGGCGGATTCGAATCCCATCCGCCTGTCAATCTTTGATCAGGAGACCTCGAATGACTCTGAATACGGACTTGATCCGCCGGCAGTTTCCATCCCTGGATCGACCGGCGGTGTTCTTCGACAACCCGGGCGGGACGCAGATCGCGCGTCACAGCCTCGAACGCATCAACCGCTACCTGCTCGAAACCAACGCCAACCATGAGGGCGCCTTCGAGACCAGCCGCAAATCCGACGAAGTGCTGCACGAGGCGCACGCGGCTATGGCGGATTTCCTCAACGCCGCGCGGCCGGAGGAGATCATCTTCGGCAACAACATGACCACGCTCACGCTGCACCTCTCGCGCTCGCTGGCGCGGGATTTGAAGGCCGGCGACGAGATCGTGGTCACGCGGCTCGATCACGATGCCAACATCTCGCCGTGGATGCTGGTAGCCGAGGACAAGGGCTGCCAACTGACCTGGGTGGACTTCGACGTGGAGGACGGCACGCTCAAGCTGGATGAGTTTGCGAAGGCCATGGAGCGCAAGCCGAAGATCGCCGCCTTCGGGTACGCCTCCAACGCGCTGGGCACGATCAACCCGGTGCGCAGATTGACGAAGATGGCGAAGGAGGCCGGCGCGCTGACCTACATCGACGCAGTGCAGTACGCGCCGCACGGCCCGATCGACGTGCAGGTCATCGGGTGTGATTTTCTGGTGTGTTCCTCCTACAAGTTCTTCGGTCCGCATGCGGGAGCGCTGTACGGAAGGTACGACCTGTTAAGTGAAATGAAGCCCTACAAGGTCCGCCCGGCGTCGAACGAGCTGCCGTACAAGTTCGAGACCGGCACGCAGAATCACGAGGGGATCGCGGGCGTGCTGGGCGCGCTGGAATACTTCGAATGGGTCGGCAGGGAATTCGGCGGGGAAGGAGCCGGGGCGTGGAGGGAGGCGGGATTCTCCGGCCGCCGGCTGATCTTCAAGCAGGCCATGTCCGCTTTGAAAGCCTATGAGTTCGAACTCGCGCGCGCCCTGATCGAAACGATCCAGTCCGTGAAGGGCACGCACATCTACGGCCTTACCGACCTGAAGCGCCTGGATGAACGCGTGTCCACGGTGTCGTTTACGCTGGAGGGAAGGCATCCGCAGGAGTTGGCGGCGAAACTTGGCGAGGCGGGTTTCTACGTGTGGGACGGTCATTACTACGCGCTGGCCGTCGTGGAACGGTTGGGACTGCTGGAGAGCGGCGGCATGGTGCGCGTGGGCGCGACCCATTACAACACACTGGAGGAGGTTGCGCGCTTTGGCGAGGCGTTGAGGAAGATTGCAAAGTAGGCTTTTCTCCAAAGGAAGTTTGAGAAGCTCCACAGGTCAAACGACCTATTCTTTTCTCCATTGAAATATTGATAAATCGCAGAGTTCGCGGAGATCGCTGAGATGATCAAGAACGCAAAGAGAAACTCTGCGTTCTTTGCGTTCTCAGCGGTTAAAATTCGTAACCTGCGCTCAACCCCGAGAGCATTGGAATTTCGATGTGTGTTTTAATTGTCAGGCCGCGTGGTCATGGAAATCCTCACCGCCTTGCTGAACTCCATAAAGAACGATGCGCCGGTCAGGTCGGTCCTGATCGGCCTGCACTGGACGGTGGTGTGCAGCCGGGGCTGTGGGATGGCGGCCACGCTGGCCCCGCATGAATCGCATGGTCATGCACGGGTGCGGGAGGCCGGGCGGCTGCAGCGGTCAAGCGCGCGGGAACTGGCCGAATACGCGCTCTCGGGCGATACCCTCGAAGCCAGCATCGGCGTGGCGGCAATCAATTCACTGCTGGAG
>VGNF01000003.1 GCA_016866195.1 Chloroflexota bacterium
GGGGATTTGCTCAATCCCTTCGGAGTGCTGCTCGGTCTGGACGGTGTCATTCTGCTCGCGTACATCATCGCCATTCCCGCCAACGAAATCGTCGTTCCAACCATGATGATGGTGTATCTGGGAGTGGGGATGATGGTGGACGGGCCGGGAACGAATGCCGGGATATTCGACCTGCTGGTCAATGGCAACGGCTGGACGATGCTGACCGCAGTCAACCTGATGCTTTTCTCCCTGCTTCACAACCCTTGCGCGACGACGGTCCTGACGATCTACAAGGAGACGAAATCCCTGAAGTGGACTAGCCTGAGCGTGGGGATCACCCTCGGAACCGCCTTCCTCGTGACATTTCTTACAGCCAGTTTCGCGAGGGTGATGGGCTGGGTCTGAGAGTCTCGAGACGCGGATCGGAAGTGAAATTTCCTAGGCGACCGCCTTGACAAGTTTATTATTCCCCTTTAATATATGATTACTTGTTCAACTATTCAAATAAATGGATCTCAACGAACTGAAAGCGATCCAGCTTGCCGAACTGTTCAGCGCCCTGAGCGATGCCAGCCGCGTGCGCCTGATTTCACTTTTGATCGAAGACGAAATGAGCGTCAGCAAGCTGGCAGCCCGCTTGAAGATGACGGAATCGGCCGTCTCGCACCAACTGCGCGGACTGCGTCAATTACACCTGGTGCGCGCGCGCAGGTCCGGCCGGCAGGTTTTCTACTCGATCGACGATGATCATGTATCGCGCCTCTTCACCCTGGGGCTCGATCACGTCCGCCATGGATAAACGAATTGAATCCAATCCAGACCATTGAAATTCCGATCGAAGGCATGGACTGCATGGAATGCACCCAGCATGTCCGCAGCGCCCTTTCCAGCCTGGGCGGTGTGAGGAATGTGGAAGTCCTGCTCTCCTCTGAAAAAGCCATCCTGCAACTCGATCCAACTCTGGTGAAAATGGATGCCATCCATCAGGCGGTGAAGGGGGCAGGGTATTCCGTGGGTGTCGCTTCTGGCAAATCCGCTGAACGAACCGCGACCGCAGCAGACCTTTCCCGGCGACTTCTCACTGCGTTGGGAATCGTGTTCGGCGCGGTCATCCTACTTGTGGTTGCCGGTGAATGGCTTGGACTGCTCGACGGTCTGACCCGGTTCGTTCCATTCAGCGTGGGCGCAATGCTTGTTTTGACTGCCGGGGCGCCGATCTTCGCAAATGTCCTCCAGGCTGCTTGGAAACGCCAGATCATCGCTCATACGCTCATGTCCATCGGTGCGCTCGCGGCCCTGATCGTCGGGGAGTGGACGACCGCGATGGTGGTAATTCTCTTCATGCACATCGGAAGCTACACGGAAAGATTGACAACCGAAGGCGCCCGCAGAGCGGTCAGGGAATTAACAGACATGGCACCGCAAACCGCACGCGTGGAACGCGAGGGCCGGGAGGTGGACACACCGATTTCCGAAGTGCAGGTCGACGATATAGTGATCGTCCGCCCGGGCGAAAAAATCCCCGTGGACGGGGAGGTCCTACACGGTCAAGCCGCGCTGGATCAATCATCGGTGACGGGCGAATCGATGCCGGTGGAGGCGGGGGTCGGATCCCATGTGATCGCCGCCACAATCCTGAAACAGGGGATGCTTAGAATCCGCACGATTGCCGTTGGACCGCACTCCACATTCGGGCGCGTCATCCAATTGGTGGAGCAGGCGGAGGCACACCGCGCGGTCGTCCAGCAATTTGCGGACAAATTCAGCGGATATTATCTTCCAATAGTGATGGGTATAGCTGGACTAACCTATCTCTTCAGTCGCA
This sequence comes from Chloroflexota bacterium, assembly GCA_016866195.1. Lineage (GTDB taxonomy): Bacteria > Chloroflexota > Anaerolineae > Anaerolineales > Villigracilaceae > VGNF01. Next base: position 1,808 of record VGNF01000003.1, read on the forward strand.
ATCCCCTGGCAACCGCGGCAGTATTGCTGGTGGCGTGTTCGTGCACGATTGCCCTTGCAACCCCGATCGCCATGCTTGCCACGATCGGGGCGAATGCAAAACACGGGGTGCTCATCAAAGGCGGAAAATACCTGGAAACCCTTGCTCGTGCAAATGTACTGTTGATCGACAAGACCGGAACGTTGACGCTTGGGAAACCGGTCGTCACGGATGTCCTCCCCTTCAATGGCATCGACAGAAAAACGCTGGTCTCGTACGCGGCCTCCGCGGATCGATATTCCGAGCATCCTCTGGCGGATGCTTTGCGCCACATTGCTCTCGAGGAGTCTGTATCTTTGCTTGAAATCACGCATTTTGAATCTGTTCCAGGGATTGGCGTACGTGCAAGAATTAATGGCTTCGAAGTTGCCGTTGGACGCCGATCCATTCTGCCGGGCGGCCGGATCCCAGCCGAAGTGGAAGCCCTCGGTCAACAAGGCAAAACGATTCTACTCGTCACCAAAGATGGTTCGCTCATTGGCGCAATTGCGGCATCAGATACGCTGCGCCACGAGGTCCCGGAGGCGTTGAATCAAGCAAGACAACTGGGGATGCAAAAGATCGAACTGCTCACCGGGGATAACGAACAGGCTGCGGGTTCCATAGCCTCCTCCGTGGGATTACCGTATCGTGCTGGATTACTGCCCGAGGACAAGATTCGCATCGTCAAGGAATATCAATCCCAGGGAAATATCGTCGTCATGGTCGGGGATGGAATCAACGATGCTCCCGCACTAGCCCAGGCAGATATTGGCATAGCCATGGGAGCAGCTGGCACGGACATCGCCATCGAATCAGCTCACATCACCCTGATGCGCGATGATTGGAACTTGATCCCGCACGTGATTCAAACCGCCAGGCGGACCATGCGAGTGGTGAGGGGAAACCTCGGCTTTACAGCGGTGTTCAACATGGTCGGCCTCACGCTCGCGGCGTTTGGTTTTCTCCCCCCCATGCTTGCTGCCGCACTTCAATCCATACCGGATCTGGGAATTCTCGGAAATTCTGCACGATTAATCAGACAACCCACAGGCAGATAAAACCGAAACCAGCCCCCGTTGACGGAGGCTGGTTTAATGGCAACCCATCCCTCTTATTGTGATGGTTGCCCCTGCCATCTGCCCCATCCCCCATTCATCATCCCGGGACCGCGACCGTTTTGAAGTCCATAACCACCGCAGCTCCCATACCCCATTCCCCCTCCCCCAAAACCGCGTGACTTCATCCAATCAGCTTGTTCCTTCGTGATGACGTTCGCCTTGGCGGCGGCGTCCAGGGCTTTCGAGCGGATTTTCTGCATCACGTTCGGGAACTCTTCCGCAGTCACTCCGGCGGAAAGGGCGATATCATACATGTTTTCCCCTTGCGAGAGGCGGGTGTTGACATCGTTGACATTCAGGTTCAATTCCCTAGCAAATTCAACCGTCATGAATGTATGCAAGGGTCCCATCCCCTCGTGCATAAAGCCATGACGATAGCCTTGAAATGGCGGTGTCTCATCCTGGGCAAACGCCACGCCCACACCCACGATTCCGAGGGCCAGGACGATCAGGGCAACAACCAATACTGTCTTTTTCATTCGATCTCCTTTGAGAATTTTTTCAGGTTCACTCCTGATTCTGCCCAAAGGATACAATCCCTTTGTAAAGATGAGATAAAGAAGAAATCAAGGTTAGGCGAAGGATCCCCGGAGCAAAATCGGGCGGGTAGCCACGGATCTACTCCTCCCCCGTCAATAATTTGATCCGCTCCCAAGGTTTCAAGCCTTCATCCCCTGCCAGGAGGGTCTTCAATTCGTACAATTCATCCCGCAAGGCAGCCGCCCGCTCGAACTCAAGGTTTTTCGCGGCGTCCTTCATCTGGTTTTCCAGCTCTTTGATGATGAGGCGTAATTCATCGCGCGGCATTCCGCTGGTCTCCCTTGTCTTGTACTCACCACGCATTTCCGCCACCGCCTTGGCGCTCATCACCTCCGTCAGATCGTGAATTGCCTTGTGGATGCTGACCGGCACGATGCCGTGCTCCTCGTTGAACTTCATTTGCTTGGCGCGGCGACGGTTGGTCTCATCGATCGCCCGTTTCATCGAATCGGTCATGCGGTCGGCGTACATCAGCACCCGACCATTGACGTGTCGGGCCGCACGGCCGATGGTCTGGATCAGTGCGGTCTCCGATCGCAGGAATCCCTCCTTGTCCGCGTCAAGGATCGCAACCAGCGATACCTCGGGTAAGTCCAAACCCTCCCGCAACAGGTTGATCCCGACGATCACGTCGAATACGCCCAGCCGAAGATCGCGCAGGATGCCGACGCGCTCAAGCGTCTCAACCTCCGAATGCAGGTAGTGGACTTTCATCCCCAATTCCTGAAGGTATTCGGAGAGATCCTCGGACATGCGTTTCGTCAGGGTGGTAACCAAAGCCCGCTCGCCGCGTTCCACCCGCTGCCGGATCTCACCGATCAAATCGTCCACCTGTCCTCGGGTCGGTCGCACTTCGATTTGCGGATCCACCAGGCCGGTCGGGCGAATGATCTGTTCCACCACCTGGTCTGCACGCTGCATTTCGTAGGGACCCGGCGTGGCGGAGGTATAGATCGTACAGCCCATCACTTCTTCGAATTCATTGAATTTCAAGGGACGATTGTCGAGCGCACTCGGCAAACGGAAGCCATATTCCACGAGGGTCTCCTTGCGGGAGCGGTCTCCGTTGTACATACCGCGAATCTGCGGCACGGTCATGTGACTCTCATCCAGGACCAGCAGATAATCGCTCGGGAGGAAATCGATCATCGTCCAGGGATGTGTGCCCGCGGCGCGCTGATCGAGATGGCGCGAGTAATTCTCGATCCCGGAACAATATCCAACCTCCTTGAGCATCTCCAGGTCATAGCGAGTGCGCTGCTCAAGGCGCTGCGACTCAAGCAATTTCCCGCTTTCCTTGAATTGCGCCAGGCGGTCCTCCAGCTCGGTTTCAATATCCGCGACGGCATCCTTCATCCTTTCCGCGGCGGTAAGGTATTGTTTGGCCGGGTAAATGGATACCTCCTTCGGCTCCTCAAAAATCTCGCCGGATACTGGACTGAACTGCATGATCCGTTCGACCTCATCGCCGAAGAAAGTAATGCGATACCCGCGTTTATCCTCATAGGCCGGGACGATTTCCAGCGTGTCCCCGCGCACGCGGAAGGTCCCCGAGCGCAGGTCGATGTCATTGCGTTGATATTGGCTTTCGATCATCTGACGCAGCAGGGCGTTGCGCCGGTAGATCTCCCCCACTCGAAGGGTGACGGTTCCCTTACCGAATTCTTCCGGCGACCCAAGTCCATAGATGCACGAAACGGAAGCCACGATGATCACATCGCGCCGTGAGACCAGGGCAGTCGTCGCCGCCAGACGCAGCCGCTCGATCTCCTCGTTGATTTCCGTCTCCTTTTCGATGTACAAGTCCTGACGGGGAACGTAAGCCTCCGGCTGGTAATAATCATAGTACGAGACAAAGTACGAAACCGCGTTTTCAGGGAAGAACTCCTTGAACTCGGCATATAGCTGCGCCGCCAGGGTCTTGTTGTGTGCCATGATCAGGGCGGGTTTCTGGACCTGCTCGATGACGGAGGCGATCGTGAACGTTTTGCCTGTTCCGGTGGCTCCGAGCAGGACCTGATGCTTCATGCCATTTCCGATCCCCGTCACAAGATTCTGAATAGCTTCGGGCTGATCGCCCATGGGTTTAAAAGGGGCCTGGAGTTTGAATTTCATAATTAGGGCTTCAAGGTGTTATGAACAGTTGTTCTATTTTAACTGAAAGCTTGAAAATCAGCCACCCCCTTATCGAGATTACACGATTCGTGGTCGAGATTGATCGCTACAGCCTTCATGTTAGCCTGGAAGCAATTATCCGGGGCAATTGATTTCATTCTCTGCAATTTCCACCTACAAAGCAGGGAACTGCGTTGTTCTTTCAGGCAATTAAAATGTTGATGACTCACCATTTCACCGCCACCCAAAAAATCAAACACAAATTGAAGGAAATGAAATAAGATATAATCCGGGTTCCACAAGGAACTTCATGATAGATCAAAAAAACACAAAGTCAACCTCGTGGGTGATCGGCGCAGTATTGCTGTCTGCCGCTTATCTTATCGTCCTTTTGCGCACAGCCTACGTGAACGAAGATGCCTATATCACCATGCGAACCGTGGACAATTTCGTCAACGGTTTTGGCCTGACGTGGAATGTGGCGGAAAGGGTGCAGTCATATACACATCCACTCTGGCTGTTCCTGATCATCCTCCCTTACTACCTGAGCGGAAACGCCTTCTTCACGCTTATCGGCATCAGCCTGATCCTCTCGTGTGCGACCTTCGCCGTCGCCTTGCTGCCTTTCAAGCGTGAGAATTTCATTGTCCTGGTCCCATTCACGATCCTGCTCTTCTCAAAAGCCTTCGTTGATTATTCAACTTCAGGGTTGGAAAATCCTGCCACGCATTTTCTCCTCGCGCTGTTTCTGTTTGTCTTTCTAAACCGATTTGAAACAAGCGAGCACAATTTTCGAAGCATCCTGGTGATGGGTATACTGAGCGGGTTAGCCACCTTGAATCGCATGGACGCTATCCTGTTATTCGCACCTGCCCTGGGTTTTGTAGTCCTGCGCAATTTGAAAACCCGCACGTTTGGAGCCCTGGTCATTGGATTTCTTCCCTTTCTCGCCTGGGAAGCCTTTTCGGTGGTGTATTATGGATTTCCATTTCCCAACTCAGCATATGCCAAGCTGAACACTGGGCTGACAAGGGCAGATCTGTTTGAATGGGGCATGATCTACACTTTGAACTCGATCCATTGGGACCCTATTACACTGTTCAGCATCGCGACCGTCTCGGGAGTAATAATCTTTCGCGGAGACATTAAAGAAAAGGCTGTCCTGGGTGGGATTGTTCTATATATATTGTACATATTCTGGATCGGGGGGGATTTCATGAGCGGACGATTCTTCTCAGGTACATTGCTGGCGAGTGTCATTTTGCTTGCCAAGCATTTCCCCACCGTAAAACCGGCCGAGGGATTTGGAATTTTCATCTTGATCGCCCTCCTGGCATATTCCTCCCCCACGCCGACCTTCACCAGCGTCGACGATGCCTCATTAAACACGGGAAGGACCGATTCGAACGGGATCTATGACCTGCGAAGTTTCTATTTCCAGAATTCCGGGCTGCTGCATTGGCGGAATAATTATCTCTCCCCCTTCCATGAATGGGCGTTTCGTGGCATGGAATACAGGAAACAACATAAAAGGTACGCCATCGAAGGGGCTATCGGTTACCTGGGATATTTTGCCGGGCCGGAAGTCTTCATTATCGATCCGAACGCCCTCTCGGATCCGTTGCTGGCCAGGTTGAAACCCATTAAGGAGGAACACTGGCTGCCAGGCCACCTGAAACGTGAAATCCCCGATGGATACATCGATACCTTACGTTCCGGCGGAAATATGTTCGAGAATCACGATTTGGGTTTGTTTTACGAAAAACTGTGGTTGATAGTCCGAGGTCCGATCTTTTCCAAGGAGCGGGCGGAAGCAATCTGGAAAATGAACACGGGACAATATGATCATCTTCTTGAAAGTTATGAATCACAATATTGATCTCCGTATGGTCCAATGGATACCCCCTGACTCTGCGTGAACAGACTCCATTCCATATTTAAGCAACTCACTTTCACCGAGAAAAGTGCACCGCTGGGTTTCTTCATCCTGTGCCTGCTTGGGTATGGTCTGATGATTCCCAGCCTCGGATTTTACATGGACGACTGGCCTTATGTGTTTTATGCCTTCAACAAGGGTATCCCCAGCCTGAAGGAGATGCTGATCTACGACAGCCGGCCGAACGCGGCCTGGTTGTACATGCTGGCTTTTCAAGTCTTGGGGTTCCGACCATTAACCTGGCATATTTGGGCTTTGATCATGCACTGGGGTACCATGGTCATATTCTGGCTGGTGATGCGCGAAATGTGGCCGGAACGCAGGAGAGAGGGGGTGATTGTCGCTGGTTTATTCGGTGTGTATCCCTTCTTCATGCTTCAACCGTTCGCTGTTGGATCCACTCATCACTGGTTCGGATTTCTGGGATTCAATCTTTCCCTCTACCTGATGATCAGGGCGTATCGTACAACCGGCATCCGAATGGTTCTGCTTACACTAACGGCGCTGGTTATCGAGGCGGCGCATCTCTTTACAAGTGAGTATTTTGCCGGCCTGGAGCTGATCCGCCCGGTGCTGCTTTGGATTCTCGCAGCCCGCACCTTGCGGAATTTTTCCGCGACCATGACCCAGGTCTTGCTGCGTTGGATACCTTTTTTGATCCTTCTGACGATATTTGCGTACTGGCGAGCGGCAATCTACGAAAATCCTGAGGAGATCACAAGAAATACGCCCGTAGTGGTTGAACAACTGCTGGAGGAACCATGGAACGCAGTGACTTTTCTTTCCAATGCCGCCCTTAAGGATGGACTTTCAGTGTTGACGATCGGCTGGCAGAAGGCCACGGATGTGGAAACATTAAATCTTGGATCCTCCTTCGTCCTGTTCCGCATCGGCATCGTTGGAATCACGTTTCTGCTGTCGTGGATTTATTTGTCCAATTATCAGTCCTTCGAGACCGCTGCGCGGGATGGGTGGAGATATGGAAGCCCTGCGCTGGCATTCTTCGCGCTCCTCACAGGGGGACTACCGGTCTGGTTAATCGGTCGAACTATCCTCGAGAGCAAAAATCTTCTGTCCGCCTCACGCTTCGGAATACCCGCGACCTTCGGCGCCGCGCTGACGATCTTTCTGCTCGCGGATTGGATCGTCACCGAAAGGAATCGGAGATTGTTGCTGTATTCGATCCTTATTGCGCTTTCTGTGAACTTTCACCTCGATAATGCGAAAGGTTTTCAATACTCGTGGGAAAAACAGGTTCGTTTTGCCAAAGAATTGCTGTGGAGGGCGCCACAGATCGAAGCAGGCACTGCCTTGTTCACGGATGAGGAAATCCTGGGAGTAATGGGAGAGTATGCCGTTTCCTTTTCCATCATCACAACCTATCAGCCGGGGGATATTGATTCCCCACCATATTGGTATTTCCCCTTCTATTACACCTACCCAAATCTGGATGAACTGCTCATGGGTACACCGTTGGAATATCGCAAATTGACAATGAATTTTAAAGGGGACAGCCGGAACATGCTCGTGCTTTCATTCAACCCCGAAATGAAGCGATGCTTGTGGGTCCTACAGCCGCAGGATGTCCGCCTGAGGCTGGTAAGCGACGATATGCGGAAATTAAGCCAGGGATCTCGAATCGAGCGCATCATTTCAGCCGAGGGCGTCGAACCATCCCTGCCAGAACCAATCTATGGGAAAACTGAAAACCAGGGTTGGTGCTACTATTTCGAAAAGGCGGACCTTGCCCGACAATATGGTCAATGGGACGAGATTGCGCGGTTGTGGGAGGAGTCCCAAGCTATTGGCGAGCGGGCGGATAACGGCTTCGAGTACATCCCCTTCATCGAAGGGTTCGGACATCTGGGGGACTGGGAACAGGTGAATTCGCTTACCCGAACAGCAAACCGGATCACGTCCGGATTGGAACCAAGTTTGTGTTCCGCGTTGGATAGATTATTAATTTCCACACCTGCGGACATTCAAAGAGACGAGACGATCAATGAATTGAACGCTCATCTCGTCTGCGATTCCCTCCGCTAAATAATCGTCATCCTCAGCGCAGGCTTCACCAATTCTTTCGTCGGGTCTAAATCAACTGAGCACGGAAAGAACCTGACCAAGGCAGGCAAGTCATCCACCATAAGATTTACCAGCCTCCCAGCGGGAGTGGTGGACTGATCTCTTGCAAATACACCAACAAGTTTATCCCTTCCCGATCGTGGGTCCCCGGTTTTGATGTCTGATGAGTTCCAGCACATCCAACAATTTCGTCCTCCAGGACTCCTCATTTGACAGAATAATCCGATATGCGGATTTCCCTCCTCGTATCCCATTGCCAAGATCCGGCAACCGCTTCGCCTCGGGCCCTTTTGCGGAGCCCGGATACTTGAGCACGATCTGCCCGGCCTCCCAGCTGACCGAGGAGAGACCGGCACTTTCTGCCCGGAGCTTGACCCGCATTTGATAGAGAAGGTTTTGGAGCATCTCCGGCATCGGTCCGAAACGATCGCGAAATTCGGATCCGAGCGCATCCAGTTCCGATTCATCCCGCAAATCAGCGATGCGCCGGTAGAGCCGAAGGCGCAGGTCCAAATCTGCGATGTAATCGGAAGGGATTCCAACCGCCAGCGGCAAATCCACATTCACCGGCATGGAGATGGGCAGGTTGAAACTCCCCAGGCCGCGTTCCAGAGAAGAAGACTCAACACTTAATTGCTGGCCAGCCTGCCGCCTCAAACGACGGATTGCGTCTGCCAGCATTCTCGTGTACAGGTGAAATCCCACAGATTGGATGAACCCATGTTGACGCGTTCCCAGCAACTCCCCTGCCCCGCGGATCTCGAGATCGCGCATGGCAATTGAATAACCGGCGCCGAGTTGGGTGTTTTCCGCGATCACATCGAGTCGCTGCTGACCTTCGATCGTCGGAGTCAGCTTGCGATGACGAAAGAAATAGGCGTAGGCACGCATCGCACCGCGGCCGACCCGCCCGCGCAGTTGGTACAACTGGGCCAGGCCGAAGGTGTCCGCACGATCCACGATGAGCGTATTGGCGTTGGGGATGTCCAGACCCGATTCGATGATCGTTGTACACAGCAGCAGGTCGATTGCACCCGCGTTGAAATGATGCATGACATCCGCCAGTTGCTGTTCGGGCATCTGACCATGAGCGATATCCACGCGCGCTTCCGGCACCAACTTAATCAAATGTGCCTGCATTGCCTCAATCGTATTCACCCGATTATGAACGAAGAAGATTTGCCCTCCCCGTTCCAGTTCCCGCAACACCGCCTGTCGTACCAGGCGCGGTGAGTACGGTCCGACATGGGTAATGATCGGCAGACGTTCCTCAGGCGGTGTATTCAAATTTGAAATATCCCGTACGCCGGTTAACGCCATGTAAAGGGTTCGAGGGATCGGTGTGGCGGTCAGGGTCAATACATCCACTTCCGTGCGCAACTTCTTGAGATGTTCCTTGTGCGTGACGCCGAATCGCTGTTCCTCATCGATCACCACCAGTCCCAGGTCCTTGAATTGAACATCGGAGGAAATCAATCGATGGGTTCCCACGACGATGTCCATCTCACCGGAGGATAATTTTCCCAAAATGTCCAGCTGCTCTCGAGCAGACCGAAAACGGGAGAGCATTTCAACCTTTATGGGGAACGCGGCCAGTCGCTGCTGAAAGGTCTCATAATGCTGTTGGGCGAGCACAGTGGTTGGAACAAGCATGGCGACCTGTCTGCCGCTCATCACTGCCTTGAAGGCGGCACGCAGGGCAACTTCGGTCTTCCCATACCCGACATCCCCACAAAGCAGGCGATCCATCGGGCGGGCGCGTTCCATATCATGCTTGATATCAATCAAAGCCCGTTTCTGGTCCTCGGTTTCGACGTACGGGAAACTGTCTTCAAGCTCCCTTTGCCACTGCGTATCGGGCTGAAAGGCATATCCCTCGACAACCTGACGGTGGGCGTATAGATCCAGCAATTCCGCGGCAACTTTCTGAACGGCCTCTGTGACGCGCGTTTTTGTTTCGCTCCATGCCTGCCCCCCCAAACGATCGAGCGAAGGAACTCCCCCTTCTGCACCGATGTAACGCGTCAATCGATCGGCTTGATGGACCGGCACATAGAGCATGTCCCCGCCATCATATTCGACGGAAAGATATTCCCGCTCATGACCATCCAATTGCCTTCGGAAAAGACCCAGGAATTTCCCGATCCCATGATCGATGTGAACAACGTAATCCCCGGATAGCAAATCTGCATAAATCGATTCCGGCGTCTCGGCGGTTTGTTTTTGCCGAACTCGTAATTGGGGGCGCTCCCAGCCGAAGATCTCAGAGTCAGTGAGAAGGCGTGCCAGAATCCGGGAATCGGATTGAAGCGTGAATCCGGAGGATAAAGAAGCCTCGATAAAAGTCACATCTTCCTGATCCAGATCCGGAAATTGATCGCGCCACAATTCCCGCAGTCGAGGAGTCTGCCGCGAGGCGATCACGATGGGGATCGTTTCCTCGGAGATCGTTTCAAGATAATCCATGAACGGTTTCAATCTGCCCCCGAACCGTTCATCCTGCCCAAAGCAATTAGCCAACTCGCTTCCCGGACCTTGGATTGTGCCGTCCACTGCCTGCCCAAGGACAACGGTCAGAAACTCATCCAAGGAATCAACCACTTCCGACCACGGGAGGTAAGGAACCGGAAAATCCGGAGCCAGAGTTCCTTCGGCGACGCTTTCGCTTCTGAACTTGACCGCCTGCTCCTCGATTTCATTAGCCATGGTTTCCAACAAGCCCTGATCATCCAGCAACACCAGGGTATCACGCGGCAAATAATCGATCAGGGAGCCCGGATGAGGATGCAACAACGGAATATGAAATTCTGTCAGCGGATCCTCGATCGCCTTCCCCCGCGGGAGAAGGTATTCCCTCGCCGGCACAATCAAAACGGATGATATCTTCTCGATTGTACGCTGGGTGACCGGGTCGAAAAGACGAATGGTTTCGATCTCATCACCAAAGAATTCCAGCCGCACTGGATGATTTCCTGTTATTGACCAGACATCCAGCAAGCCGCCGCGATGGGAAAAATGCCCGGGCTCAAGGACCGTATTGACGCGCAAGTACCCGATGCGGGTCCATTCGCGGATCAATGTCTCTGGTTGATGGAACTGATTGACCGCCAGCTTCCTGCAGGCCCGCAAGTAGTCGCTGCGAGGAAGTGTGCGAGTCATCAGCGACCGCGCGGTCGTGATGATCACCGGCGGCACCTTCAGCGCTTCTACAAAGGGAAGATGATAGGCTGCTAGAGCGGCAAGCGCAGCAAGTCTCGCCCGCCGGGTGGAATCGCCCCAGGCCGCCTCCTCATAGAACAGGGGGTTGGGTTCTGCAAACAGCAGGCAGGAGGAATTCAACCATACCTCCAACTCATCCATCAAGGACATGGCATGATCCGACCGGTCGGTCACGAGCAGGATCGGCCGGGACAGATCCCGATGGATGGATGCGAGCACAGGCAGCCGGGCTGCGCGCGGCAGCCCCATTCCGCGAATGGGTTTACCAGTCCGGATCTCCTCCAGCAGGTCTTCGTAGGGAGGCAGGTTTTTTAGGAGCGTTAGCAGGGTATCAAGCAGCACGTTCAAACCAGAGATCTATTCACTATCCTGTGAATAGTCCTTGTTGTGTTTATTCATGGCTGCATTCAAACCGTTTAACACGAATTCGAGGGCAGCTTCTCCCGCGTGATCCAAGATAACCGGCAGGAACTCTTCTTGCTCCCGGGAAAAATCCTGCAGGACGTAATCCTTGGGATCCATTCGCCCGGGAGGCCGGCCGATTCCCATGCGCAGACGCGGAAAATCCCTGGTCCCCAACCGCTCGATGGTTGATACCATGCCGCGTTGACCTCCCGGTCCCCCACCGGGACGGATGCGCAAGGATCCGAACGGAAGGTCCAAATCATCGTGGGCTACCAGCAGGTGTTCAAAAGGGATCTTGTAAAAATGCAATAATCCCTGAACCGCGCCTCCGGAAAGGTTCATGTAGGTCTGTGGTTTGGCCAGAAAGAGCCGGCGACCTTCAACCTCGGTCTTGATGACCAGGGATTTAGATTGCAATTTCATGCCTCCGGCATTCAGGCGTACACACAGCCTGTCAATCAACCTAAATCCAATGTTATGGCGGGAATTGCGATATTCGCGTCCGGGATTTCCAAGACCGATCAGTAGGTAGGAATTCTCAATAGACATGGTCTAGTCTTTTCGCATGCGAACGATCCAGGCCGCAAGCAGGAAAATTCCCAAGGCGATCATCGCCCCTCTCCCAAATGTACGATAGACCTCGATCGTGGTTAAGGAAGCAGAGTTGTCCGGCAAAGGGGTAGCAAGCTCAAGCATTCGAGTTGGCGTGGGAACCGGAGTGGGAGCGGCGCTCGAATTTACGACTGCCAGGGTTGGAGTTAATTCCGTAGGCGTGGGTTCAACGGGTTGGTCGTTACGAATTTTCAGCCCCTCCACCAGAATGACTTGAACCGAACCATCCTTCAGCAGTACGCGCATTCGAAGGTTGTAATCCCCATCGGTCACTGCGGACGTATCCCAAACGGCCAGCACAGCCGCTTCGGAGGGTTGGGTCAACGATTGAATCACATACCACGTATCTGTTGGATTTACCGAATACCCAAACCCCAATTCCGCAGAGACGAACTCCGGGACGTTGACCGTACCGATGATCTCCACCTGGCCGCGCAAAGTCGCACCGGGCCGGGGGGAGGTGATCCCGATGGAGGTTGACTGCCAGAGGAGAATGAGCACGAACAAGTTTTGAAGCACGGCAACTTTTAAGTTTAACATGAAGAAAGGGGAGGGTCAAATTTTCTCCTTACCCATCATTCCAATCTGGGACACAATTCTCGAATCATTCGTTTTCTGGTAAACTCTTGATGGCACTTGAATCAGCGGGGCGAACCCGCGGTTTGCCCAGGAGATTTTGAAATGACCAAATCCCGCTCGGATCAGATGGTGGAACGCTTGCGCAACATGCAGGCCTCCGCTCCCGACATCGAAGCCTCCGCAGTGGTTTCGGTCGACGGGCTGATCATGGCTTCTGCGCTTCAACAGGGCGTGGAGGAGGATCGCGTTTCGGCCATGTCCGCCGCCATGCTTTCACTGGGCGAGCGCATTTCCGGCGAACTCGGCCGCGGTGGCCTCGAACAGGTATATATCAAGGGCGACCGGGGCGCGATCGTACTGACCTCCATCGGTGAAGAAGCGGTGCTCACAGCCATGGCCAGGCAGGAAGCCAAACTTGGCATGATCTTCCTTGAAATGCGGCGGGCTGCCGAAGATCTGGTGAAACTCGTCGGATGAGCCGGATCGATTTTCAAACCAATAGACTAACAACCCCGAATGGGGAGGGCTTAACCGCCCTCCCCATTCTCTTTATCCATCGCATTATTTCCAGCGGATATTCACAGTGAGGTGACCATGTCCACCAAGTATGTATTCTTCACCGGGGGTGTCGTTTCCTCGGTCGGGAAAGGGGTGACCGCTGCAGCCATTGGCCTGCTGCTGAAGGAACGCGGTTTTAAGGTCGCGGTACAAAAACTCGACCCGTACATCAATGTCGATCCGGGCACCATGTCTCCCTACCAGCATGGGGAAGTGTACGTGCTGGATGACGGCGCTGAAACCGACCTGGATCTAGGTCACTATGAACGGTTTATCGACATCCGACTAAGTCGCGTCTCCAACTTCACCACAGGACAGGTATACGCAGAGATCATCGCCAATGAGCGCCGCGGGGATTACCTGGGCGGAACCATCCAAGTCATTCCGCACATCACCAACGAAATCAAACGGCGCATCGGTTTGGTCGCCAAGGAAACCGGGGCTGAAATCGTGCTGCTCGAGGTGGGCGGAACGGTGGGTGATATTGAATCCCAACCCTTCCTCGAAGCCCTGCGCCAGCTGCGGAATGAAGTAGGCCGGGAGAACTGCCTGTTCGTACATGTCACCTGGCTGCCCACCATCGGTGCCACCGGTGAAATCAAGACGAAACCAACACAACATTCGGTTGCCGCCTTAAGGTCCATCGGTATCTCACCGAATATGATTATCGCACGCGCCGATCTGCCCATCGACCAAAGTCTATGTGAAAAGATCGCCCTGTTCTGCGACGTTGAAAGGGATGCGGTTATCCCCATGACCACCACGGACGTGCTCTATGAAGTGCCGTTGCTGCTTGAAAAACTCGGCGTCGGTGATTGGGTGACCGACAAGCTCGCTTTGAAAGCAACCCGCAAACCAAACATGCGCCCCTGGAAAAAATTGGTGGAGGAGGTGAGAGCCTCCAAACCCGCAGTGAAGATCGCGCTGGTCGGGAAATACGTGGAACTGCAGGATGCCTATATGTCCGTGCGCGAGGCGATCAAACACGCCGCCATCGCCAACCATGTGGAGGCGGAAATTTGCTGGGTGCATGCGGCCGACCTGGAAAAAGACAAGGGTTGGGAAGTGGTGAAGCAGGCGAACGCCATCCTTGTTCCCGGCGGCTTCGGATCGCGCGGCATCGAGGGCAAGGTGCTGGCGGCCCGCTACGCGCGCGAATACAAGGTTCCCTATCTGGGATTGTGCCTGGGGATGCAGGTGATGTGCATCGAATTTGCGCGTCATGTGCTTGGTCTGGAAGAGGCAAATTCCTCCGAGTTCGATCGGAGCACGGAACATCCGGTCATCGATCTCATGCTCGATCAACGCACGATCTCCGACATGGGTGGAACGATGCGTCTCGGTTTGTATCCATGCACTCTACAAAAGGGGACGAAGACCGCCGCAGCCTACGGAGTTCCGCGAGTTGAGGAAAGACATCGCCATCGCTTCGAATTCAACAACACCTACCGGGATGAGTTCCATAAACACGGTATGCTGTTTTCGGGCATGTCCCCGGACGGCAAACTGGTCGAAATCGTAGAGTTGGCTGATCATCCCTATATGATCGCAAGTCAATTTCACCCGGAGTTTCTATCCCGCCCGATGAAACCGCATCCATTATTTGTCGGGTTGCTAGGGGCAGCTAAGGGAAAATCCGGGCACTAATCGCGACCGACCAGGCGGCCTCCCTTCAGGCAGTGGCTGAAAGGATGGGCTGATTTCATTTACCGTAGAGAACGCGGGGTTCGCGGAGCAGGACAAAAGGGCGTCTCTGCCTTCTTGGCGAACTCTGCGGTTGGCTGAGAGGAAGACCCGTGACTTTTGTCACTCTCTCCCTCCAAGATGAAAGGTTCATCCTGAAGAGACCGGGTATACTTGTGGAAGTTTTCACAGAATTCTGATTGCAGGAGTCCAAGAATGGATACAACAATTGAAAGCATTTCCGCATTGGAAATCCTTGATTCGCGCGGCAATCCAACCGTGGAAGTGGAAGTGACCTTGATGGATGGATCCTGGGGACGCGCAGCGGTTCCCTCCGGGGCGTCTACTGGCGAACACGAAGCTCTGGAAATGCGCGATGGCGACAAGAAACGCTACCTCGGGAAGGGTGTGGCAAACGCCGTCGCGAACGTGAACGGCGTGATTTCTGAAGCGTTGTTCGGATGGGATGCCTCCGAACAAAAAGCCATCGATGCGGAACTGTTAGCCCTGGACGGAACACCGAATAAATCCAAACTTGGTGCAAACGCCATCCTCGGTGTAAGTCTCGCGGTCGCCAAAGCCGCGGCCAATTCCTACGGGTTGCCTGTTTACCGCTACCTCGGGGGGGTGTATGCCCATGTGCTTCCCGTGCCGATGATGAATATCTTGAATGGCGGTGCCCACACTTCCTGGCAATCCACGGACATGCAGGAGTTCATGGTCATGCCCTTCGGTGCGCCCTCCTTTTCGGAAGGCGTGCGTTGGGGAGTAGAGATTTATCATGCGTTGAAGTCGGTGCTCAAGGATAAGGGATATATCACCCTGGTCGGAGATGAAGGCGGATATGCGCCCTCGTTAAAAGCGAACAACGAAGCCATTGAAGTGATTCTCTCCGCGATCGACAAAGCCGGTTTCAAGGTTGGCAGGGGGAAGGATGTTGCGCTGGCGCTCGACCCGGCGGCATCCGAACTGTATGATGAAAAATCGAAGAAATACAAACTGCGAAAAGAGGGCAGGGAACTCTCCGGCGAGGAGATGGTTGAATTCTGGAAAAAGTGGGCGAAGGATTATCCGATCGTCTCCATCGAAGATGGACTTGCACAGGACGATTGGTCATCCTGGATATTGATGGTCAAGGAATTGGGCAACCAAATCCAGATCGTCGGGGACGACCTGCTTGTTACGAATCCTGTCCGCGTGCAGAAAGCGATCGATGAAAAAGCAGCCAACGCGCTCCTGGTCAAAGTCAACCAGATCGGATCGCTCTCCGAAACCATCGAGGCGGTGGAATTGTGTCACCGTGCAGGATGGCGCGCCGTTACCTCCCATCGCTCCGGCGAAACCGAGGATTCCACCATCGCAGACCTCGCAGTAGCGCTCAATACCGGGCAGATCAAAACAGGGGCTCCAGCCCGCTCCGATCGCGTGGCCAAATACAATCAACTACTAAGAATTGAGGCGGAATTAGGCGCCGAAGCCCGCTACGCAGGTTGGGGGGCTCTCAGGGCTGGATGAATCGTGGTATTGGGGTGCGGTAGTAAACACGGAGGCCGATGCCTCCGTGTTTTTTCGTGGAGGATTTGTTAAGTTGACAAATCTTCCAGGGTGGCTATAATTAGTTTGTTGGTGCAACATACTAACTCGGATGAGTAAAGCATCTCACGACCAGGTTTATCTCCGCGAATTAAACCTCTCCTTGGTACTGCGGTTGATACATACCCAGTCTCCTCTCTCGCGGGCACAGATCGCGATCACCACCGGCCTGAATAAATCCACGGTTTCGAGCCTGGTGGATGAATTACTCGGGTTCAATCTGATTCATGAAACAGGTGTCAACTCGATGGGAACCGGACGGCCAGCCACTCTGTTGGAGATCAACCCGCAGGCTGGCTGCATTATCGGTGTGGAACTGGGTGTCGATTTTGTTTCTGTGGCGGTAACAGACTTTCTCGGCAATATCCTGTGGCGCAGAAAGGAGGACGCCGACCCCTCGGAGGATCAGGAGAAGATGATCAACCAGACCCTGACGATTGTCAGGGATGGCATGACCATCGGGAAGAACAGGAATTCCAGGATATTCGGCCTCGGCCTTGCCATACCCGGCACCGTGGATATTGAACATGGCGTCCTGATCTTCGCCCCCAACCTTCATTGGCGGAATGTTCAATTTGGAAGGATCTACTCGAAGAAAACCAGATTAAAGGTATTTGTGGAGAATGATGCCAATGCCGCCGCGGTTGCCGAGCACCTGTTCGGAACCGCACGCCGCTGCCGTGATTTTCTCTTCGTATTTGCCGGTGTGGGGATAGGCGGCGGATTGTTCCTCAACGGAAAATTGTACCGCGGCAAGAATGGGTATGCCGGCGAGATTGGTCATTCCCCTATCATGGCCGAACCAGCTCAGACCGTATGCCACTGCGGCAACCGCGGCTGCTGGGAGACCTACGCAAATCAATACTCCATCCTTCAGCGCGTCCTCGCCCGCCTGGAGGTCAAGCGCACGAGCATCATTCCAAAATTAACGGCGGAGCAAAATTCACCCCTCACCATCCCCCTGATCAAGCAGGCTGCCGATCTTGGGGATGTGGAGGCCATCGATTCGCTGGTCGAGGCCGGGCATGCCATGGGACAGGGTTTTGCCGGCCTGATCAATGTTTTCAACCCGGACAAGATCATCCTGGGAGGCCCGTTAAGCATCACGGGTAAGTACCTGCTGCCTGCCATCAAGGAAACCATCGCGCGTCACGCTCTGCCCGAAATCGAACAGCAGGCCGAGGTATTGCTCTCCCCCTTCGAAGCAGATGCCAGTTTGATCGGCGCGATCGCTATCGTAGCGGATGATGTGCTGTCCAATCCCACTCATTATGAAAGGAGGTGAGGCTATCGAAGGGTTTCATGGGTAACGATTTTGAAAACGAATCGAACTTGAAGAAAATATTCTATAGGAGAGAAGAATGAACAAAAAGTTGTTTGCTCTGCTGAGCACCCTCATACTTGCTTCCCTGGCGCTGGCTGCATGCGGCGGGGGAGGCGCGGCGACCCAGGCGCCTGCCGCCGGTGGCGGCAAGGTGGAAGTCTTTTCGTGGTGGACCGGGGGAGGTGAAGCAGCGGGTCTTGAGGCGATGATCAAAGTCTTCAACGAGAAATACCCGGATGTGGAGTTCATCAATGCCGCCGTAGCCGGTGGAGCCGGCACGAATGCCCGCGCCGTCCTGGCCACCCGCCTGCAGGCGGGTGATCCGCCGGATAGCTGGCAGGGTCACGCGGGTCAGGAATTGATCGGCACGTACGTGGCCGGCGGTCAGATCGAGCCTTTGAACGAACTGTACGAAGCCGAGGGCTGGCTCGCCGTCATGCCCGAGACGCTGATCCCGCTCATCTCCCAGGACGGAAACATCTACTCCGTGCCGGTGAACATCCACCGCGCGAATGTCCTGTGGTACAACCCGGGCATCCTGGAAGCCAATGGTGTGGAAGTTCCCTCCACCATGGATGAATGGTTCGCAGCCATGGACACCCTGAAGGCTGCCGGCGTTCAGCCCCTTGCTTTGGGCGAACAGTGGACCAAACTGCACCTGCTTGAAACCGTCCTGCTCGGCACGCTGGGCGCGGATGCATACAATGGGTTGTGGGATGGCTCCACAGATTGGGGCAGCGCTGAGGTCAAGACCGCCATCGATAATTTCGCCAAGGTTCTAACGTATGCCAATACCGATTCCGCTTCGCTATCCTGGCAGGATGCCGCACAACTTGTCGTGAACGGGGATGCGGCGTTCAATGTGATGGGCGACTGGGCGGCGGGTTATTTCATCGAATTGGGAAAGACTGCCAACACGGATTACGGTTGGGCTCCCACACCCGGCAGTGTCGGCGTCTTCCAATTCCTCTCGGACTCCTTCGTACTTGCCGTGGGTGCACCGGATCCTGAAGCCGCAACTTCCTGGTTGAAGATCGCCGGCTCCAAGGAAGGGCAGGAAGCCTTCAACCCGGTGAAGGGCTCCATCTGCGCCCGCACCGACTGTGACAAGACACTATTCGGTGAATACCTGCAATCTGCCATGGCCGACTGGTCTTCCAACAAGGTCGTTGGCTCGCTGACTCACGGCGTAGTCGCAAACGACTCCTGGAAGACTGAAATCGACACCGCCCTCGGCTTGTTCGTTTCTGATGGAAATGTGGATACCTTCCAAACTGCCCTGGTTGCAGCCTGCACCAGTTCAGGTCCCTGCAAGTAAATCTTGGTGTTAGAATCGTTGAGGCTCCGGAGTTCGGAGCCTCAACCTTTTTTTTGAGCCTTCAACGAGGATCTCATGATCAGAGACAAAGACCGCATCCTAAACCTCATTCTCATCTCCCCCTCGATCCTGGCTGTTTTGATCTTCATTTATGCGTTCATCGGATGGTCCATTCGCGTATCTTTGAGCAAATGGAAGGGTCTCACACCTGATTACACGTGGAATGGTTTGAATAACTTTACAGAACTTTTCGCCGATCCCCGCTTTGCCGTGGATGTGAGAAACACGCTGATTTTCACGGGAGTGTTCGTGGCCGGCAGCCTGCTGCTCGGTTTTTTTCTGGCTGTCATGCTGGACCAGGGCTTGAGGGGTGAAGGGTTTTTCCGAAGCCTGTTTCTTTTTCCGATGGCAATTTCCTACATCGTCACCGGTGTGGTGTGGCGATGGTTGATGAATCCCGCCATGGGGACACGCCTAAGTGGTTTGAATTTGTTATTTTCCTATATCGGACTCGACTCGCTTGCCAGTGCCTGGCATACCACACCCAGGTGGGGCATGGCAGCAATCGCACTTGCCGCCATCTGGCAGATGTCCGGCTACACGATGGCCCTGTACCTTGCCGGGCTGAGGGCAATTCCGCAGGAATTGAAGGAAGCCGCCCAGATAGATGGAGCCAGCGAACTACAAATATACCGTCATATCATGCTACCACTGCTCGCTCCGGTCACGCTCTCCGCCTTGATCATCCTCGGTCATATGTCCCTGAAGGTATTCGATCTTATCGTGGCGATCGCAGGAAAGCAGCTCGAGCTGGACGTTCCGGCGATCTACATGTGGCAGGCGACGTTTGACGGTCTGTTCTACGGACGTGGTGCCGCGATCGGCATCCTGCTTTTGATCAGCGTTGCGGCGTTGATCATCCCCTACATTCGGTTCACACTCAAGACAGAGGCACAGCAATGAAAGGGCTTCGCATCGGCAAGAACTGGTTGTACCTGCCATTGATCGGGATGGCCGTTTTCTATCTGCTGCCAATGTATGTCATATTGGTCACGGGCTTCAAGAGCTTTGGGGAGATCGACCTGAAAACCATGTGGAATCTGCCGCGGGGAATAGCCCTCGACAACTACATTGAAGCTTATTCCAAGCTGGCGCCCTCCCTCTGGAACAGTTTTTCCATGGTCATACCTGCCGCCATCATCTCCTCCTTCCTGGGGTCGCTCAATGGCTTCATCCTGGCCAAGTGGAAATTTCGCGGCGCCGATTTCATCTTCCCTTTCATCCTGTTCGGGATGTTCATTCCCTACCAGAGCATCCTCATTCCACTGGTGCAGTTCATGAAGGCGGTGGGCATCACCGGCCTGGCCGGGCTGGCAATGGCACACATTATCTACGGTATTCCAATCACCACGCTCACCTTTCGCAATTATTACGCCAGCCTGCCGCAGGAACTGCTCGAAGCCGCTAAGATCGACGGAGCGGACATGTTGGGAATCTACCGCTACATCCTGCTGCCCATTTCACTTCCCAGTTTTGTTGTCGTATTGATCTGGCAATTCACCTCGGCATGGAATGACTTCCTGTTCGCGGTGGTCCTGACAGGAAACACGGATTGGCCCATAACCGTCGCGCTGAACAACATGGCGGGGAGGGGAATCATATCCTGGAATGTGCAAATGGCCGGGTCGTTGCTTGCGGCACTCCCCACTCTGTTGGTGTACATTTTCCTTGGGCGATACTTCCTGCGAGGTCTGCTGGCTGGATCCCTCAAAGGCTAGTCTGTTCAATTCAACCGCCAGGGGTAAAACCACTCCGCTCAAGGACCGATGGCGACCAAACTGTCTCACCTCACCACATTGTTGCCCTTCGCATTGTGTCGCCTGGGTTGATATTCTTAGAAATTACGAAAATCCGGAAGGATCAGCCCTTTACGCCTGAATCAGAGCGGTTTGCTTCATGGCAGCGGATGTATTCACACCCTTACTTGCCATCATTTTTTCCGCTAAACGTGATTTTCATCACCGTGATCCTTCTCACCATGACTGCGTCACCCTGTCGGGGGATCAGATTCTGCGTCGCAGGGCTGGGAGGGCTGTTTGGGCAGAGGAGGATCGGGTGAGGCAGCGACCCGCTTAACCCGCACGCCGGGTTCTCGTTCAATATCCTTCTCATTGCACCGGTCTTCCCATCGATCCTGCCGCCTCAGAAAGGAAATTGAAATGGAAAAGATCCTGAATTGGGGCTTGCTCTCCACAGCCCGGATTAATCGAGCACTGATTAAGCCATTGACCGCATCCAAACGTACGCGTTTACTGGCCGTGGCGTCGAGATCCCAATCCACCGCCGACGCCTATGCGCATGACTGGAATATCCCAAGGGCGTATGGATCTTATGAATCCCTGCTCGACGATCCCGAAATCGATGTCATTTACATTCCCCTCCCGAACCACTTGCACGCCGAATGGACGGTGAATGCTTTGCGTGCCGGCAAACATGTCCTGTGCGAGAAACCGCTGGGGTTGACCCTTGAGCAGGTGGATTCGATGGTCAAAGCCTCTCGCGAATCCGGCAGGGTTCTGGCAGAAGGATTGATGTATCGTCATCACGCTCAGACCTTGAGAGTGAAACAGATCGTTCGAAACGGGGACTTGGGCAAGGTGCAATTCATTCGCGGCAGTTTTTCATTCAAACTCAACCGTGAAGGGGATTATCGGAACTTCAAACACATGGGAGGAGGCAGCCTCTGGGATATCGGAATATATCCGATCTCGTACGCGCGGATGATCGTCGACGAAGATCCCGAGGAGGTGTTTGGTTGGCAAAGCCAAGGTCAGGGAGGATGCGATATCAGCTTCGCCGGGCAGATGAAATTCCCCAACGGAGTGATCTGCCAGTTTGACAGCAGCTTCGACTCGCCCTTTTATTCTTCCATGGAAATCGTTGGAACTTCCGCGACCCTGTCGATCCCCAAACCGTTCAAACCGGGAAAATCGAATACCCTTTTGATCCGCCGCGAGGACGAGGAGAAGCCCATGACTATCAAAGGCGGGGACTTGTATCTTGGAGAAGTTGAGGACATGGTCAGCTCCATCCTAGAAGGAAAACCTCCGAGGGTGACTTTGCAGGATAGTCGCGGGAATATCGCAACGATCCTGGCCTTGCTAGATTCAGCTGAAAAACGCTTGCCGGTATCATTCAAAGAATGATCGGGTTGAACCTTACTTGAAACTGAACCATAAGGGGTTATAATCAGATCACTATATTTCCACGACTGGAGGTTAACCATGGCAAGCGTAACATACAAAAACGTCTTCAAGAAGTTCGGCGATTTAACCATCATCAAGGACCTGGATTTCCAGGTGGAGGACAAGGAATTCCTGGTCCTGGTCGGGCCGTCGGGATGCGGGAAAACCACTGCTCTGCGCCTGCTGGCCGGGCTGGAGGAAATCACGGAAGGCCTAATTACCATTGGGGATCGCGTGGTCAATGACATTGCCCCCAAGGACAGGGATATTGCCATGGTCTTCCAATCGTATGCCTTGTACCCTCATCTTTCGGTGTACGACAACATGGCATTCGGGCTTAAACTGCGCAAAACCCCCAAAGGTGAAATCAAGCGGCGGGTGACCGAAGCAGCGGAGATCCTGGGCATCACAGAATTACTGCAGCGAAAGCCTCGTCAGCTTTCCGGCGGGCAGCGACAGCGAGTTGCGGTAGGAAGGGCTATCGTGCGTGAACCCAAGGTATTTCTTTTTGACGAGCCCCTTTCCAACCTGGATGCAAAACTGCGCGTGCAAATGCGCGCAGAGATCAGCAAACTCCATCAACGTCTGCAGACTACCTTCATCTACGTCACGCACGATCAGACCGAGGCCATGACCATGGCCACCCGCATCGCGGTGATCAACAAGGGAATTCTCCAGCAATTGGATACGCCGCAGGTCCTGTACGACCGGCCATCGAATCTTTTCGTCGCCGGCTTCATCGGCTCTCCCTCGATGAATTTCTTTCCCGCAAAACTTTCCAAGGACGGCGATGGAATTATCGTGGACACCGTGGACTTCAAGGTAAAGATCCCTTCCAAGCATGCTGAGCCGTACAAGAGTCTGGGCGGGAAGGAAATCATTTTCGGGATTCGACCGGAAAACATCCACGATCCCGAATTTGCTCCACCGAATATTCAAGGTGAAAAAATTGCTGCGAAGGTGGATGTGACCGAGCTGATGGGCAATGAAACCCTGTTATACCTGGTCAGCGGTAAAAATACGTTCGTGGGACGGGTGGATCCGCGATCGAAGTTCCATGTTAACGATTCTGTGCAGGTGGTCTTCGATATGGATAAATTCCATATCTTTGATAGAGGTACCGAGGAAGTCATCCGCTGATTCCACGTTGCAATGATCCCATGCGCGAGTCGTGAGATTCGCGCATTGTTTTATCAAGCTTCGGTCCAGGATTCTTTTGCATGACCACTCCCGATTGGGTCAAAGACGCCATCTTCTATCAAATCTTTCCGGATCGGTTTGCGCGATCGAGCCGCAAGGCGGATATCGGATTTGAAGCCTGGGAGTCCCCGCCCACCCAAAACGGATTTAAGGGGGGAGATCTGTTCGGCGTGATCGAAAAGCTGGATTATCTGCAAGACCTGGGGATCAACGCCCTCTATTTCAATCCGGTTTTCGCATCCGCCTGCAATCACCGCTATCACACCTACGATTATTACAATGTCGATCCCCTGCTCGGTGGCAATGATGCTTTAAAGGAGTTGGTGGATTCCGCTCACAAACGCGGCATTCGAATTCTTCTCGATGGAGTCTTTAATCACGCCAGCCGGGGATTTTGGCAGTTTCACCACGTCCTTGAGAATGGCGGTGGTTCCCCATACAAGGATTGGTTCATTTTCGACGAGGAGCGGTTGCGCGGACACAAGCACTGGGGCGCTTATCCCACACCTCATGAGAGAAAGGCCTTACAGCATGAAGACAGCCTGACTGCCATCGGATACCGCGCCTGGTGGAATCTGCCTGCCTTGCCCAAATTCAACACAAGAACACCGGCTGTCCGGGATTTCCTTTTCAGCGTGGCTGAATTTTGGATCCGTTTTGGCATCGACGGCTGGCGCCTGGATGTGCCGGCTGAGATCGACGACGATGAGTTCTGGCGTGAATTCCGTCGAAGGATCCGGGCGGTCAATTCTGAGGCTTACATCGTGGGGGAAATCTGGCATGAAGCCAACCGTTGGCTGCAGGGCGATCAATTCGACGCGGTGATGAATTACCTGTTCACCGCCGCGGCGTTGGGATTTTTCGCCGGTTCACATCTTAATTTGCAGATGGTGTCACATGCCGGCGGGATCAAGGACCGCGTCCGGCGCATGCACGCACACGACTTCGCGAACGAAGTGGACCGGATCCTGAATCTTTACCCAAGGGAAATCACTTTTGCCCAATTCAACCTGCTCGACAGCCATGACATGCCGCGGTTTCTTTCATGCGTTAATGGAGACAAAGCTTCGTTAAAGCTTGCCTGGCTGTTCCTGTTTACCATGCCCGGCGCGCCCTGTATTTATTACGGGGACGAGATTGGTATGGATGGCAGTCACGATCCGGATTGCCGCAAAGCCTTCCCTTGGGAGGTTTCAAAGTGGGATCAAGAACTCCGCGGGTATCTCAAGGCATGCATATTCATGCGGAAGGACCAGCCCGCGTTGCGCCACGGTGACTATCAACGAGTTCACGTTGAGGACGACCTGCTGGTGTACAACCGATCATCCAGCGAACATGAGGTCGTGGTCGCGATTAATGTGTCAAATGTCGAAAAGCAATTGCAATTGCCTTTCACTACCAAGGGCGAGATGATTTTCGGTAGCGGAAGTAAATCCGAGAACGGGTACTCTATTCCTCCGCGCAGCGGAATTGTTTTCCAATAAGCCAGAGATAATCGAAATCAAATACAGATCGTTTGCTTTAGCGATCCGCCAAGGAGATCTTCGCCAATGGACACCTCCCCCGAAATTCGATTGGCACGTGCGGCATATGGTTGGTTGAGAATTTCCCCGCTCTTGACCGGATTCACCTTTTTCCTCATCTGGGGAATGGACCCCGGTGGATTTGTTTGTGGGGAAATCGATTGTGCATATGGGGACTCCTTGTATTTCTCACTTCTGGCGGCGGTTTTAGGATCAGCCCTCTGGCATCTGATTCTGCTCCAATACCTCAATCACAAAACCAGTCAATTCGTTCGCAAGCACGGACGAAGCGCATTGCTGCTGGCAGGGTTTCGAACTTCCGTTCCCCTGGGATTACTCATCCTGGATTTTTTGGCAGATGCCAATGGATTGCTACTGGGCTGCACCGCGATCCCAATTCTGATCCTTCTGTGGGCTGTGAATACCACCTCCGGCTACAAAGACATCAACCGAGAATTAGGTCTTCCACCTTCCGCAGGGAAGGAAACCGGTTCGAAAGAGAGCCCTGAGCTACTTCCCCAGACTGCCATATCCCATCCGTCCTCCAATTCAAATGCGATTGATCGATCCGCCTCAAAACAAGCTCCAGAAGAGACTTTGACCAGAATCTTGAATGATCTGGACCATGAATCGAATACCGTGCGAAGGCAGGCACTGGAGGAACTCGAATCATTGACCTTCGGCAGCGAAGCACTGCGTCGCAAGGTGGAGGCTCTGGCGCTGCACGAGGAGGATGAAACCCTCCGCCGGGCAGCGCTGGATGCATTGGGAAATTCGATGATGCGACATGTCCAGAGCCGCCTGAACAAGGTCAGTCGGGGCGATCGATACGTCCTGCTCCGCGAAATCGATGTATGGGAAAAACTGGATTACGTTACCCGATCTGTTGCGGAAGTCCTGCGGCGCCGTTATGATTTTGATTTCGCGCGAACCGAACCGTCGGTGAAACTTGTCCAGGTCCAGCCTCCGACTCCGGTCGATCGACCTGTTTCTCCAGCAAGACCCTCTCCCGCGCCCGCTGCCCCCTTGCCTGCCGCTTCCATCTCCACGCCCTCCATCAAGAAGCCCGAGCCAGCCGCACCGCGACCAACGCTCCTGCAGGCCTTGTTGAGCGAGACCAGCATAAAAATCTATTTATATCTCGGGGCGTTTTTCGTCATCGCCTCGGCTGTGATATTAGGAACCCTTTTCGAGGCTGCCCGTCTGCCGATCTTGATTGCAGGGACGCTTTTATTTGGCGGCACAGCAGTCTCGATCCGTTCAAGGCTGCCTCAGCCCAGCTTCGCATTGTTCATAGTTTTTTCCTTTCTCCTGCCGATCACTGCCAATGTAGCAGGAGAGTCGCTTAATCTGACCGCGCAAGGTCGAACCGCCTATTGGATGACCATTTACCTGGTCATGACCCTCCTATGGAGCGGAAGCACATGGATTTATGAATCACGATTATTCAGCCTTTCCGCATTCCTCTCATTGCTCCTTGCTCTGTACCGCGCAGCCGATCTGGTTCAGGGACGAGCCGAGTTGCACACCTCGTTGATCGGAATGGCTGCACTGATTGGTCTTTTCGGCGTACGGAGATTAATCAAGTGGAAGAATTTCAAATTCAGTCTGCCGCTTTTCATCACTGCCCAAATCACCCAATTATCGGCGGTGATCGCCGCCCTTTCCTTATTCCTCCTCAGGTTGGCAGAGGTGGATGATCAACCCCTTTGGCATGCGGTCTCGGTCCTAACCATTCTTGCCGCCTGTCAATTTTTCATCCTCTCGCACTCGACCGTTCCATTCTTCGCCTTCCCCTGGTTGGCAGCCGGAGTCCTGATCCCGCTCCCCTGGTTTGTGATTGCCACAAATGGAGAGAATCCCTTCCCAGGCAGCTGGCTGGCCACACTTACCTATACGATCTGGGCGCTGATCCTATCGGGCGCAAGTGAACCACTCTACAGCAAGAACAGATACCGCTCGTATAGCCTGCCTTCCCTTTTGGCATCAATCCCAATCTTCTCATTCGCGATCTTGAACAGCCTGCTCCATACGGATGCGCAAATCAGTAACCTATTGGTATTTGCAGTTTCACTGATCACAGCCGGGGTATTTGGGGGGATCCATGCAATCCGAAGGCGCGGCTGGTTATGGGCAATTTCACTTGCCTTTTTTGCCCTCGCCTATTTCTTCCTCCTCAACATTCAACCAATAAAGGTATGGAGCATTTACCACGG
Organism: Chloroflexota bacterium; assembly: GCA_016866195.1. Taxonomy (GTDB): domain Bacteria; phylum Chloroflexota; class Anaerolineae; order Anaerolineales; family Villigracilaceae; genus VGNF01. Next base: position 29,095 of record VGNF01000003.1, read on the forward strand.
ATTTGAAGTTCTTGGCTTGATCCTCCTATTCATGCTCCCAGATCTTCTGCTCAAGAAGGACTTCACTTCCGATCCACCTTGGAGGGTGCCACCCAGAATTTTCGGTGCAATCCTTTCCTTATGGGTATTTCTCCGATACTCGATGGTTCTGACTGATCAGTCCTTGAATTCAGGCATCTTGTTCGGTATTCTGGCTGTCGTATTCGCACTGTATTCCACGTCGTACCGGAAACCAGGAATCGGTTATGTGATAACGGTAAGCCTGGCAATCAGCGCCATCCACATTCTGCATTACATGGATCTGGATTTGTGGTCTGAAACCTTATCGATCCTGGCGGTTCTCTACTATCTGATCGGATTCGCGATCCGAAGATATACGGCACACTCCGATTGGGGATCCATGTTTGCCATCAGCGGTCTTGCCTTGGGCAGCCTTACATCGATTGTGGCACTGTTCACCTTGAGACAAGGAGGCGGTTGGCTTATAGCTCTAACAGGAACTTTTTACCTGTTCGAAATGCACGCGCGCAGAAGTGAATATCTTGAAATCGGCACTCATGTCCAAGTTCCCGCTGGAATATTTCTCCTGCTGAACGAAATCCTGCCCGATGAAATTGCCTATATCCTGCTCGGGTGGAGTATCTGCTGGCTGGGGATTGACGCTGTTCTATCAAAGACGTTCAAATCCGCCCGCCTGCTCGCACCTCCGGTTCGAATTGTCGGTTCACTGGCTACTCTTCTGGCGACCATGGTCTTACTGGCGGAGGGTGATTCAAGAGTATCTGCCATTTGCTTTGGTATCTACACGGTATTTTTCGTTTTGTACACAGGACTTAAGCGGAGATCTATCTTCGGTTACCTGCCGGCATCTTTCCTGGCCCTCACGCTATTTTTTACGCTGGATCACTCATCGATGGATATTTGGTTGCCCGCCCTTTCGGGTCTGGCGGCAGTCTACTTCCTGACTGGGTTCGGTCTCTCCCGCAAAGCAGATTGGTCCTACATGCTGCGCAATTCCTCCCTTGGATTGGGGGGAGTGCTCTCACTCGGCGCGTTGATCTCCCCCGGGATCCACAACGGATGGTACGTCGCCTTTATCGGCATCCTGTTCATTGTCGAAATGCATATCCGCAAACAAGCACTGTTCGAAATTGGACCTCAATTGCTGATCCCTGCTGCGGTCTGCCTGATTCTGGCTGACTTCAAGGTTTCTGATGAGGCTCTCATTCTGCTTGGCCTGAGCCTGACCTGGCTTTCCCTGGATCTTGTATTCGCACGGACTTTTGCAGGGCAGCGCAAGCGGTCGCTGGAGCAGTTGACGCAAATTGCAGGAGCGGGGACAGCATTATTCTCGACAGTCCTATTGATAGTAGAAAACGACCTTGCCAGGGCGTCGATCTGCTTCGCCATATTCACCGCTTTTTTCGCCCTCCATACGTTCATTCGGCGAAAACCAGTCTTTGCCTACCTGCCTCTTGCCTACCTTCCCATGACGATCTATTACACCCTGGGATTTTTCGAAGTTGACGCCTGGCTGCCCTCCCTTACCATTTTGGCGATCATCTACTTCGTCGTCGGATTGGGGATCCGGCACAACCAAGACTGGTCCCTGACAATTCGGAATGGCGCACTGGTTCTCGGATCCATCCTATCCATCGGCGCGCTCCTGACCTTCAAACCGGGAGGGGGATGGTACGCGCTTCTGATCGGACTCATCTTTGCCGTAGAAATGCATCTACGACGGAATGGCTGGCTGGAAGTGGGTGTGCCTGCAATGTTCAACATCGGCGCGTTCCTGATTCTGACCGACTTCAAGATCAAGGAACCAACCTATCATCTACTGGCCTACAGCCTGGTCTGGATTCTCTCAGACCTGCTGGCCCACCTGACCTATGCGCAACCGAGGAGACTCAAATGGACCGTGCGAGGCATTGCTGCGGTGATCGCGGCGGTCAACTATGCGCTACTGATCATCAACGGCATCCGCGGTGAACCTGCCCCGGCGGCGTTATGTTTTGGGGTGTATTCGTTGGCATCCCTGCTGACCAGCCTCGGCTATCGTGAGCCAAAATTGATGTACACGTTTACTTCTTCCACCTCACTGTTTGGCGCGTTCCTTTTTCAAGTGTACGAAATGTCTAAATGGATCCATCCGGTTGTGACACTGGCAGTAATCTTCTACGCTGTGGGATATCTTCTACGCCGCGCCAGGCAGACCGGTGGCTGGGACATTCCACTTCGCTACAGCGGGCTTGGGCTGGGTTTGATCGTTTCGGCGGCAGCACCCGTTCTGGGAGGATTGGATGCAGCCATTCCCGTCGCATTGGCGGCGACGTTATGGGCTGTGGAGGCTTTTCATCACAAGAACGCCTGGTTGGGATTCCCCGCCAACGCCCTTTATTTGCTGGCATACTTCATCGTGCTTTTCGAATTACAGGTTGACGAAGTGCAATTCTTCTCCATGGGAGCCGCCTTGCTCGGTTTGATCCAACATTACCTGCTCAACCGATCCGGGGCAAAGACCGGTGCATTTATCACCGGAATGGTTTCGCAGCTGATCTTGCTGGGGACTACATATATTCAAATGCTGAACACGGAGGAGTTGATCTATTTCGTGGTGCTCTTCCTGCAATCGATCGCCGTTATGATCTATGGGATCGTCATCCGCTCGCGCAGCCTGACGTTTGCACCCATCGCCCTGGTGATACTGGGTGTGGTGACCGTGATCTACAGTGCGCTCAGGGATATCTCCACAGTGGTTCTGATCGGCTGTACCGGAATCATCCTCCTCGGCCTAGGTATACTAGCCGTGATCCTGCGTGAACGTATCACCAGGCTCGGAGAACGCCTAAGTTCCTGGGAAGCCTGAGCCCTCGGTTGGTTTACCGGCTTGCAGTATCGGCAAGTTTCTTCACAAGTTCAGGCAAAATCTCCCCGGACTTTCCCTGGAGAAAGTAATCCGCTTTCCCGGTCAGCTGTGTACATTCGGCGTTGATCTCCACGATTACCGCGCCCTGATTATGCGCCGAGTAAGGTAGGGCAGCCGCCGGATGAACGACGCCGGAAGTGCCGATCGAGAAGAATACGCCGCATGATCGCGCTGCCTGAACAGCCTGCTCAAGCTGGGAACGCGGCAGAGGTTCTCCAAACCAGACCACATCCGGCCGAAGCAGTCCGCCGCAATCGACGCATCGAGGGACCTCCTGCGATTGCTCGTCCCAGGACTCGGCGAGGCATCCGCAATTCGAACATCTTACCCGCTGAATATTTCCGTGCAATTCCAGGATTTGCCTGCTCCCCGCCATCTGGTGCAATCCATCCACATTCTGTGTAATCAACGTGAAAGCGGAATTGCGTTTTTCCAACTCCACAAGTGCGTAATGACCGGCGTTCGGCCGTACTCCTTTGATGGCCTCCCTTCTCCATGCATACCAATCCCAGACAAGTTTGGGTTCGCGGGCGAATGCTTCGGGTGAGGCGAGATCCTGCGGCTTGTATTGTGCCCAGAGACCGGTTTGCGAGTCCCTGAAAGTGCGCAAGCCGCTTTCCTGGGATACACCCGCCCCGGTGAGAACCGCCATGCTTTGCGCGTTGGAAAGGAGGCGGATCAGATCAGCAGGGAAATCCATTATGGGGTTGGAACGGGAGTGGTTGTCACAGAAGGCGTGGCGGTAAAAGCGCAGTCAGAAAGGGTTAACCGTTCACGAAAAATGGCGGTCCGGCCGATTTCCCTATTCTTCGAATCCGTAGCCACAAACTGGTATTCCACCCACGCGTTGGTGAACAAGCTGACGGCTATCATCTCCTCGGCAGTCAATTCGTGATTGAATGTTCCTGCGCCGCGATTTTCCATGGTGATGTCGGTCCACTTACTGGTTGTCCCGCTTTGCTTGCTCTTAAAGCGGACGAAAAGCACTACAAAGGCAGTTCCCGAAGCATTGGATGCCTGTGCCGTGAATTTCATTGAAATTGGCTCGCACGCCCCGGCTTTATAGAATACATCCCCCGCAGTAAAAGCCGCGATAAATCCCTGAAGGTCTACCGTTGGAGTCGAGGTGCCGGGAGTGACCGGCGTGGGCGGCAAGGTGGGTGAATAGTCCGGAGATGGGGTCGCGGATTTGAATCCCACCAAGGTGGGCGTCAATGTAAAAGTTGGCGTCGCAACTGTCGGTGTGAAGGACGGAACTGGTGTGGGAACGAATGTTGGAGGGATTTGAATCGTTGGAGATTCCTGAACCAACGGTTCGGGAAAATAACCGCTCGGGTCAAATGAACAGGAACTGAGTATAAGTCCACACAAGATGAGAGCGGCAACTCGTTGCATGCAGCGATTGTCCCTTATATAATTTACATACACGGAGAGAGGGAAATCGATTCGCGATAAATAGGTGTTCGCCCCACTTCCTCGCCATTCCAGCCGGTGGCAACCAATTGAAAGAACACCCAGGAGTCTTTGTAGTGATTATGACCCTCAATAGCGCTGCCGAGCAAGGTATAACTGAACCTGCCATCCAGATGATTATGCATGGCATCTCCGGTGGTCCAGGGTGTATAGTCTTCCTTCTTGGCGGATTTTACACGTACAAAAATTACCACACTGGCGACATCCTCTGGTTCCAAGACTGTGGCCGTGACGAAGGCCTTGTTGTTCTTACAGGAACCCCAGAACATTTTATTGGGGGAAACGTTCACTGAAAGGAACCCCACTCCCGGATCCTGTTTGGATGGATTCCCCAGTCCGCCCGGACCCAAAGTCTCACCCGGGGCGATGATCGGGATTGGTGGAAAGGTAGCCGTAGGTTGGTTGAAATCCTGGGTTGGGATGCGCACGACCGTTGCCGTGGGAGTATTGGTCCTGGTGGAGGTTGGTGTGGAGGTGATTGTCGGTCTTAACGTTCGGGTGGGAGTCGGTTCTGGAGTGGGGGTGATCGATGGCGGAAATAATTCTCCCACAAAGGGTATGCTGCTGCAAGATTGAACAAAGAAACCCAGGAGCAACAGAACTGCAACACGACGCATTGAAAGCCTCTTTAAGGCTATAATACCGCAAACTCACTTACCATTGTACAACAGTATCCTTCCATGAATGCATCGACCCTGGACAAGCAATTCTGGTACGATATCCGCGAGAGTGGATACAATCTCCCGCATGATTATTCAGTCACCGACCTGACCGAAGAACTCTTTACATATCTGGGCAGCACAGACCCGGACCTGCGCGAAGAAATCGCCTATGAAACCTTTGCCAGCTGGCTTAATAAACGGCACTACCAACCAGAACAAATTCGCGGATACATCGTTCCCCTGGTGATCAATTTGCAGAGCGGGCTCGGTGAAATAGATTCGGATGGATTATTTCTAAGAACCATTTCGATTCTCATGCTGGCCGAAATCGTCCATACAGATAACAAGCGAATTATTCTGGAAAGGGAGGATGTTTTCAGCATTTATGACAAGTCGCTGGTTTACCTCGCCGAGGAGCTCGATATGAGAGGCTTTGTCCCGCAGAAGGGCTGGGCGCACTCCCTGGCTCGTATAGCGGACTTGCTTTCTGTGCTTGCCGGCAATCGCTACCTGGCGCGTGTTGAATTGGAGAATATTCTCTCCGCCATATCCGAGCGCGTCACTGCCGACAATAACCCGGTGCTCATCCATGGTGAAGATGACCGGCTGGCGCGAGCCGTCATTGCTGCCAACCAACGCCAGATGCTCGATGAATTCTTCATCAAGCAATGGCTGCATGTTCTCGTTGACCCAAGAAAGCGCAGTTGGAAGGGTTCCTACACATCGCCATCCAGGCAGGCAGCGTATATCAACACCCGGAACTTCCTGCGTGGCCTTCATCTTCAAGTGACTCAAAATCCCGGCCTGTTCAATCAGGATTACCTCCTGGAAGAAATCCGAAAAACTCTGGGGAAGCTGCATCAGTTTTAGCCCAATGCGAAGGCGATTTGTATACACCCATACGATTCACCGGACACGTCTTTGTCTGTTCAATTCAGCAAACACGAACCCTCGGACCATCCATATCACCCAGCGGATGATATGCGATATTCTCGGCATCCCCGGAGAGCGATGATTACGAGAAACCTGATATCGAAATCCGGGTTCCTGATTGCATTCCTGGTCGCCTTGACCGTGTACGGTTTCAGTGCCGGTTTGAAGATCACCAAGCAGTCACGCACCCCTCAATATGTGTACCTCGCCTATTCCCTTCTGAACGGCCACTTGGACCTGGTGGCATTTCCTGAAAGCAAGTTCGATCTGATCCATTATCAGGACAAATGGTATGTCCCCGGAGGCATAGGGCCTGCCCTGCTCCTACTACCATTCGTAGCCATCTTCGGGTATGGGATAAGCGACATCCTCTTCGGTGTAATCCTGGGAGCAATCAATGTCGCTCTGATCTACCATTTACTTGGGAAAATGAAGCCGATCATCTCGTCGCAAATTTGGATCACGATCTTATTTGCCTTCGGCACGGTGCATTGGTGGATTTCAAGCGTGGGCTCGGTCTGGTTTAACGCCCATCTGGTCGCCTGCCTGTTTATGATCTTATATGTGAAGTCAACCATCGACGATCGACCATGGCTTGCCGGTCTATGCCTTGGCCTGGCTTCGCTTTCAGTCCACCGACGCTTTTTTCCGCGGTCTTCTTCATTGCATTTACCTATTTCCATAAACGGAATATCCGGCTTGCACTCAATAAAATATTGCCCTTTGCCACAACTCTTGGCAGTATGATCCTTGTCATGCTGCTGGGCAATTACCTGCGATTCGGTAACTTCATGGATTTTGGGTACCTTTATGTACAGGGGACCAGGTCGCTAACCGATGCGTTTTCAAGCGGCGGTGGATTCAATCCCCGCTATATGCCCTGCAATATGTATGTCTCACTGATCGGTTTGCCCAATCTCTCCTGGAATCCCCTTCCGTCGGGGGATGACATGTGCCAGCACCTGGAACCGATCATTCACGATTTCACGGGATTGTCAGAATTTTTCAATCCGCTGGGCATGAGCATCTTCCTGACCACTCCGGCGTTCCTGTTGATCTTTCGCGCCGGATTTCGTGAGCCCCTCGTCCAATCAGCCTGGTTGGGTATCCTTGCAACCATTACCGTCCTGTGGATGTACCACACCACAGGCTGGGTCCAATTTGGATATCGTTACACCCTGGATTTCATTGTATTCCTGATTCTTTTGTTGAGCCAATCGATAAAACGCATCGCATTTGTTGAAGTGATGTTGATTGGTTGTTCCGTTCTGCTTGGCGCTACCGGGGTGTATCTCATGTACTATATGACCTTTGGAATTATTTGGTACGAGATGGCCTTGGAAATGCTTCACAAGATCTATTGGATCATTTTCTGAATTCCCGACCATATTTGAAGTCATGTCGCCCTGGAAGAATCGATACCAATTTTGGCTCGCAATGATCTTGACGATCGCTGCGATCGGAGTTCGCATTCCATCCCTGGGAATAACCAACTATGACATGGAGGTCTTCAACCGTCGCTGGTACGAGACACTCGTGGAGGAGGGGATCTTCCAATCCCTTGGCAGGTCATTCACGAATTACAATCCCCCCTATACCTATCTCCTGGCGTTGTCTACGCTAACCCGGGAGTTCCTGCCGTCCCTGATCGCCATCAAATTAATTCCGACCATTTTCGATCTGCTGGGAATGTTCGTGATCTTCAGGATCGCCCGACTTGGGCATCCATCGAACGATCTTCCCTTTCTGGCCGCGGCCGTCTATTTTTGTGCACCGACGGTGATTCTCAACAGCTCGTATTGGGGGCAGGCAGATTCGATCTATACAGTGTTCCTGCTGGCTTCCTTACTTGCCTTCATGAAAGACAAGATCCACCTGGCATTGGCTGCGCTCGGTTTTGCCGTCTCGGTCAAGGCACAAGGGATATTCCTGCTCCCCCTGGTTGGCATTCTTGTCCTTCAAAAAAGGATTCCCTGGAGGCTGCTCCTCATTCTTCCACTCGCCTATCTGCTCGCGGTTCTGCCGGTCATCGCGTTGGGAAGATCGTTTCCCGAAACCATGCTTATCTATTCGAGTCAGGCTAACTTTGGGGCAAAGCTTTCGGCGAACGCTCCGAATCCCTATTACTTTTTTTCCTATGACATGTATGAAAGGGTCCTTCCCTATGGATTCCTGGCAGCTTGCATCTTCATTCCTTACTGGGTGATTTCCGCTGCAAAACACAGGGTTTCTGCGACGAATCAAATTCTCCTGTACGCCTTGATATCCGTGGCATTGACCCCCTACGTGCTCCCCAAAATGCATGATCGCTATTTCTACCCGGCCGATGTCCTTTCGATTGTGTACGCCTTTTTCTATCCGGGTTTCTGGTTCATTCCGATTTTATTTCAGATTACCTCGTTCCTTGCCTACTCCGTCTTCCTTTTCGATGTTACCGTCGATGTCGTCATCGGGGCGGCTGTTATCAATTCAATCACCCTCGCCATATTGATGCGACACCAGTGGCAGGTTGAGGGGAACAAGCATACTTACCCTGGCACCACCACGGTGCTGGCATGGGTCGTGGCGCTGCTGGTCCCTTTCGCTGTATTCGGGACATGTTTCAGGTTTACCTTGACCCCGCTTTATTTCCGCGGCGAATATGGATTTCGCTACACTCAGGATCAATCTCAGGTCTACACCAAATATGATCTGATCAAAAGAGCCTCCCTGATCACGGATTATTTGACGACGGACAAGGAGGTCGGTTATCTCTATCGAAATCGATTTCTCGACGGTACACGCATGTTCGATGAACAGGTTTTGCGTCTCCTCCAGGGAACCAAAAAGGAAATCAAATTTGTTTTCACGATCTGGTTTGCCTCGCTCATTCTCCTCTTTCTCACAGGTTTATTTGCATGGTCAAAGAATCAACGGAAAGCGTTTCATCAGGGGGTCAAATTCGGCGGGTACCTGGCCATCAGCCTTTCTCCAATCTTTGTGCTGCTTGCCTATTTCTTGCTCTCTAACAACCGAAGCTTGTCTGCACTTCTGGTATTCCCAATGCCGATTTGGATGGATATGACAATATTCAGTTCAATTCTCACTGCCGCCACCGGAACCATGTTGATTCAATCGATGAAAAATAAGATCCACGCAAGCCAATAAACTGTTGCCTGGCCTCACCTTTTCCTCCGGGATCCGATTAATCCATGTACGGTCGAACCATCCTTTTCTGGTATAATCTCCGCCCGTGACTGGTCCTGCCCCGCGGTTTCGGCTGCGGACATGGAGACCTGCAAAATTCAACGAAAGGAAGCATACGTCATGCCGCTCGCGAAGGAAGCAAAAACCAAGGCGATACAGGATTATCACCGGCACGAAAACGACACAGGTTCCCCCGAAGTTCAGGTGGCAATTCTGACCTCACGCATCGCCCAATTAACGGAGCACCTGCAGAACAACAAACAGGATCAATCCTGCCGGAGAGGTCTGCTGAAGCTGGTGGGACAGCGTCGCAGGCTGCTCACCTACCTGCGGAGAAGCAATTACCAGGGGTACATCAACCTCACGGACCGTTTGCAGCTCCGTCGCAAGTAGCTCGAAAGACCCTAAAGACTTCCAAAGCCTTTAGGGTCTTCTTTGATCACCCCTACCGTCAGGAATTGAAGAGCGCGAACAACCCAGGTTGTTGACACTCTTCAGTCCCTGACAGAGGCGGAAATAGTCAAGCGCAATATCCTTGCGCGACAGGAGAAATTCAATATGAAACCCGAAGCAAAACGTTACTCAACCGTCGTTGGGTCGCGCACCTATGCGTTTGAAACCGGCAAATTGGCCGGCCAGGCCGGCGGCGCGGTCACCTTTGGCACCGATGATTCGATGGTCTTTGCCGCGGCCACCATGGGCAGTGTGCGGGAAGGGATCGATTTCTTTCCCCTCCAGGTGGAATACGAGGAAAGATTGTATGCCGGCGGAAAGATTCCAGGCTCATTCTTCCGCCGCGAAGGACGACCGGGTACCGAAGCCATCCTCACGGCTCGTCTGACCGACCGGCCGCTGCGGCCGCTGTTCCAGCAGGGGATGCGCAACGAGGTTCAGGTGCTGATGTTCTCCATATCCTCCGACGGACAAAATCCGCTCGATATTCTGGCCATCAACGCCGCTTCCGCCGCGATCATGATCTCGGATATCCCCTGGGGGGGACCGGTGGGTGCGGTGCGTGTTGGCAGGGTGAACGGACAGTTCGTGATCAATCCGTCCTTCGCGGATCTTGACGCATCAGACCTGGACTTGCGAATCGCCGGCACGAAGGATGCCATCCTGATGGTCGAATGTGGCGCGAACGAGATTCCCGAAAGTGTCATGGCGGAGGCGCTCGAACTTGGACAAAAGTCTCTGCAACCGCTGGTCGAACTGCAGATCAAAATGGCACGGGATATCGGCAAACCGAAACGTGAAATTACCTATTTCGTCCCGGATTCTGACCTTCAAAAGAGAGTCTCACAACGAGTCCAAAGCCCGATGTCCAATCTGCTATCCAAGCCCCTAAACAAGAACGAATTTTATGGCGGCATGACCTCATTAAAGGACGAGGTTGTTGCAGAATTTTGCACAGTCCCCGATGGTGAAGACTCCGCGAAGTATCCATCGCAGTCTTCAGTTCGGGAGGCGTTTGACCAGGCGGAGCAGGACCTGGTCCGCGAGTTGATTCTATCCAAAGACCAGCGTCCGGATGGTCGCGCTCCAACGGATATCCGCCCGATCTGGTGCGAGGTGGGCATTTCCCCGCGCGCCCACGGAACAGGTCTTTTTACGCGTGGAGAGACGCAGATCTTCTCCGTGGCCACCCTTGGGACCCTGGGAGAGGCGCAGGAATTGGATAACCTCTCGCCCAATGACACAAAGCGCTATATGCACCATTACAACTTCCCGCCTTTCTCAACCGGTGAGGTGAAACCCCTGCGCGGACAAAGCCGGCGCGAGGTCGGGCATGGAGCGCTGGCCGAGCGCGCCCTCGAACCAGTCATCCCGGCGGAGGAAAGCTTTCCCTACGCCATCCGAGTAGTCTCCGAGGCACTTTCTTCGAACGGTTCGACTTCGATGGGGTCGGTGTGCGGCTCCACCCTGGCGTTGATGGATGCAGGTGTTCCCATCAAAGCTCCCGTTTCGGGAGTGGCAATGGGGCTGATCACCGGAGAGGGGGGTCAATACAAAATACTTACGGACATTCAGGGGACGGAGGATCATCTCGGTGACATGGACTTTAAGGTGGCTGGAACCGCTGCCGGCATCACTGCCCTGCAAATGGACATCAAGATCAGCGGTCTGAGTGCCAAGATGATGAAAGAGGCGCTCGAACAGGCGCGTGCTGCGCGCATGTCCATACTTGAGAAAATGCTGGAAGTACTCCCTGAACCTCGCGCCGAGCTCAAACCGCATGCTCCGCGCATCATCACCGTTAAGATCCCGGTGGAAAAGATCGGCGCGTTGATCGGTCCGGGAGGTAAGAACATCCGCGCCCTGCAGGAGGAAACCGGCACCAAGATCGATGTGGAGGAGGATGGGACCGTATACATCGCCTCCACCGATGTGGACAGCGCCAAGATCGCCCAGGAAAGAGTGGAAATGCTTGGCGAGAGCGCGGTGATCGGCAATATCTATACCGGCAAAGTGGTTCGGATCGAGAGCTTTGGAGCCTTTGTCGAAATTCTGCCGGGAGTGGATGGACTTGTACACATCTCCCAGCTGGATACCGAGCGGGTGAATACCGTCGAGGACGTCTGCCGAATGGGCGACGAATTGACCGTAATGGTCACCGATATCGACCCGCAGGGAAAGATCAGGCTGTCTCGACAGGCAGTCCTCGAGGGCTGGTCGGCTGAAGAGGCAAGGGAAAAGGACAAGGGCGGACGGAATGGAGGAGGTCGAGGCGGTTCGCGCGGCGGCCGCGGGGGCGACCACAGAGGTGGTCGAGGCGGGGACCGGCGCGGTGGACGCGGTGGTGATCGTAGCCGAAGATAATTGCCAGGAGAAGCAGGTCACGGCTTTTGCGTGACCTGCATTTTTTTGGTTTGAATTCTAGAACCAATATGCATATAATCTTCCCACGGGAATGTTCCGGAAAGCACAATTAGAGATGGGCTTACCGGGTCGTAACAGGCTTTTTTAACCCAACCATACAGGAGGAACGCATGTTGGATAAATTGGTCGTCGATATTGCCCACTACACCGGGGGAGTAGATCCACGCCCTCTGCTGGAGGGCGGCGTCCAGTTGATGATCCTCAAGACGGATTCGCTTTTCGAACAAAACGGCAGGACCTTCACCAACGCGGGAATGCCGATCGCAGCCTACCATTGGATCGATCCCACGCGGGATGCCGTCCAGCAGGTGAACCAATCCCTGGATTTGATTCGCAGGTCCAATCTTCCAGTGCTTGCTATATTCCCGGACTTCGAACAATACTGGTCGAGCTGGGATCAGTTCTATCGCGCCCTCAACAAGACCCTGGCGTGGTCGATGGTCGCAAGGTTCGGCGGAGATCGAATATCCACACATGCCAAACAGGTATTCGAGCTGTTTGCCGCTTCCGGAATGACAACCATCGGATACACGCGCGCTTCGTTCGTCGCGGAATATGCACCTCAGGCTGTTCAATGGATGCCCAATTTCCGCTGGTGGCTGGCTCATTACCGGGAATACGGTTCACAAATATTGACCTGGGATGATTTGAAGAACCGCATCCTGCCGACGGTTAACTTTTCCCCGGATCTCCCCGCCGGCATCGCTCAAAACCGGGTGGTCGGCCACCAATTCACCGGGGATGAACTTTCTTTACCGGGATTGTACAGCGATTACATGCGCACAAAATTTTCGGCAGCGGACGTCAACCTGTTTGATGGAAATTTCCTGACCGAGATTGGAGCCGTTCCGAATCCCAAGCCGCTTCCTCCATTGCAATACCAGGCGGTAGTGACCGCCTCCCCCACCTTGAATGTCCGTTCCGGCCCCGGCCTCACTTATCCTGTGTTGTATAAGCTGAACAAAGGCGCCTCGGTCGAAATTGCGAAAATGAATGACGAGTGGGCGCGGTTGCGAACCTTTAACGAGGAATGGTGCAGCGCGAACTACCTGGAAATCATCTCCGCCCTAGAACCGGATCCCGGAGAAGTGGAAGTTCCGGTCGTGATCCAACCGCCCGTGGACGTTACCTTCAACGGCATCACCTATCGGACCATGCGCCGCTTCAATGCCGATTGTCACGTGCTGATCTGCGACATGCAAGGACAGCGATTTCACGTAACGCCTTTCACTACGATGCGCACCGTTTCCCAGGCAGCGAACGAACTGGGCGCCAAGGTCGTTGTCAACGGGGACGGATGGGCAATTAACGGCCGCTTCCCAAACTCCATCGCGGCCTCGGACGGAAGGTTTTATCAAAGGGTTCAGCTGCATTACCGACCGTGGATCAACATCGCACGCAACAAAAATGTAACATTCGACTGGCGCCGGCCGCAAAACCTGTACAATGCCGTCTCCGGAGACCGCTACCTGATTCAAAATGCCAGGTACAATCAATCCATCCAAAACGTGACCAAGGATCCGCGCACGGTGATCGGATATACGCGTGACAACAAGCTGGTCATCATGGTGGCCGATGGCCGGACCGCTCAAAATGCAGGCTTATCCTTCCGTGAAGCTTCCGATATCCTGCTCGAATTCGGAACGGTCACGGCCATCAACCTGGACGGCGGCGGATCCTCGGCCATGTGGATAGAAAACAAGATCGTGAATATCCCGATCGATCAGAATGTGCCCGGCAAGGAACGTCCTGTAGTCAACCATTTGTGTATATTCGTCAACTGAAAATGAGCGTGGTTTGCTCATCCCAATGCAGGTTACACACCCGGCTATCCATCCCGTGATCACCGAACTTATAAACAGGAAACGGTGAGGCTGGCCTTGCGTGTTAGCGCATGAAGAATATGACCAATCCAATTGCCATTAAAGTTGATGACCTGTACAAGTCCTTTGGCGAAACTGCAGCCGTGAAAGGCGTTTTCTTCGAGATTCTGCAGGGTGAGATCTTCAGCCTGCTCGGTCCGAACGGCGCCGGCAAGACCACAACCATATCCATGCTGAGCTGTCTGCTGCGACCGGATCGGGGGGATGCGGTGATCCTGGGGCATTCCATCCTCTCCGAGCCCATGGGCGTGAAATCCGTCCTGGGTGTGGTGCCTCAGGACCTGGCTTTGTATGAAGATTTGACCGCCCGGGAAAACCTTGATTTCTGGGGAAAAATGTACGGCTTGCGCGGGGCATCTCTGCGCAGCCGGGTGGACGAAGTCCTGGAGGTCATCGGTCTGCGGGAGCGGGCGAACGAACGCGTCGGAAAATATTCCGGAGGCATGAAGCGGCGAGTTAACATTGGAGTGGCGCTGCTGCACAAGCCCAAGGTTATTTACATGGATGAACCCACGGTGGGTATCGATCCACAGTCCAGGCGCAACATTCTCGACAGCGTTGTTGGGCTGAAAGACCAGGGAATGACAGTGCTTTATACCACCCATTATATGGAAGAGGCTCAGGAACTCTCCGATCACATCGCCATTATGGATCACGGTGAATTGATCGCCTGTGGGACCCACGATGGGG